>DATGVR010000067.1:0-3637 GCA_035300255.1 Nitrososphaerales archaeon | reverse complement strand
ACTACCCCTCGACGAGATGTCTGACGTGGATTTTCGGTCCAAGGTGAAGGGTGTGATGCACGCCTGCGGACACGACGCCCACGTCGCGATGCTGCTAGGGGCAGCGATGCTCCTCGCAAAGCACCGAGACGAGCTTCACGGCACGGTGAAGTTTCTCTTCCAGCCTGCTGAAGAGGCTGGGGAGCTTGGTGGGGGAGCGCAACCGATGATCGAGGACGGAGTCATGGAGAATCCGAGGGTGGACTACGTCTTCGGACTTCACATCTTCGCAAACTACCCTTCGCGAACGTTCGCGCTCAGGGAAGGTGCAGTCATGGCATCTTCTGACACATTCAGGATACGGATACGCGGCCCCGGGGGACACGGGTCCGCTCCACATGAAACCGTCGACCCGGTCTATGTGGCCGCCCAAGTCGTCACGAGCCTGCAAGCCATTCCCGCCAGGATGATCGACCCGGTCGAACCGCTCGTCGTATCAGTGTGTACCCTCCACTCCGGCACCAAGAGCAATATCATTCCTGCTGAGGCAACCCTCGAGGGGACGTTGAGAACTTTAAGCGTGGTGACAAACAGAAGGGCGAAGATTCTGATTTCTCAAATTGCGAAGAGAGTGAGCAGAGCATTCGGTGCCGAGTGCGAAGTCTCGATAGTGGATTCGAACCCCATCACGCGAAACGACCCCTCCGTTACCAGGAGGGTTTCTCGAATTCTGAAGACGATACCAGGGACGAGGACAGTCGAGACTTCACCAGTGCTCGCCGCAGAGGATTTCTCGCGATATTTGCAGAAGGTACCGGGGACATACTACTTCTTGGGAACGCACAACAAATCCAAGGGATCTGTCTATCCTAACCACAGCCCCCAGTTCAAGGTCGATGAGGGTGTGCTGAAGTACGGCTCTCTCTCGCTGGCGCTTCTAGCCTCTGAATTCGGAAGAGAGTAAGATGCTATCGCCCGCGGAACCCTTTGGATATTATGTGACTCAGGTAGGGTCTGACGAGATACCTATGCTCGCAAAGAGTGAACGGCTAAATAGGCAGATGATGCGCTTGAGAAAGCGATGTCCCCCTGGAAGGCGACGCCGCCAAAAGACGACCGCGGATACTTCGAGAGGATGACGACGCATCTGTTCTCCGCTGGATTGAATTGGAAGGTGGTCGAGAATAAGAAGGCCGGGTTTGACAGGGCCTTCTCAAACTTCTCCCCGACGAAGGTTGCGAAATTCACGGAAAGAGACGTGAAGAGGCTGATGAAGGATGCGGAGATCGTTCGCAATGAGAAAAAGATCCGTGCCACAATCCATAACGCGGCTCAATTCCTAGAGGTGGAGAAGGAGTATGGTTCCTTCAACCAGTACCTGCGCCACTTCGGGAAAAGCGAGGAGAAGCTGCAGAAGGACCTCCAGGAGAGATTTCATCACGTGGGCGTGGCCACGGCCAGAATGTTCCTTTGGTCAGTCGGTTACCCGCTGAGGCCAAACAGCGAGGAGAAGAAGTGGATGGCCAGCCATGAAATGTAGAGCGGCTCTGCGTGAAGAAGGAGTCCGCGTGGCCAGGTCGAACTGAGCTACTTCTTTCTGATGTCTCTCAGAACCGAGTCCATCGCCGCCATGGTCGTGGAGACGGCCTGAATCGTCGCCGAAGTGCCCATGTGGCCGATTCTGATTATCTTTCCTGAAAGCTCCCCGAGCCCCCCCGCGATCATTATGTCGTACCTCGAGGCGAGCCCCCCTCTGAGATTCTTGTCCACCTCCGGGTCGACTGAGGCGACACTGACTGTGTTCGACAGATACCTCCTGTCGGGAAATAGCTTCAGACCCAACTCCCCCAGAGACTTGCGTGTGAACTCCGCCACTTCCTCATGCCTTCGGTATCTGTTGGCCAACCCTTCTTTCAGGACGAGGTCGACGGCTTTCCGCAGTCCGACTATGATTGAAGTCGGCATCGACGACGGATGAGGGTGCCCCCACGGGCCCATCTCCTCGATGGCCTTGGCCCAGACGTTCAAGTTCAAAAAGCGAGTGTGAATCTTGTCAGAGTTCTTCTTGGCTGCCTTCCAAGCATCCCTGCTCACGGCCACGGGCTCTGCCCCGAAGACGCCCCCGATGGCCTTGCTCGCGTATCCGATCGCGTAGTCGGCGCCCCATTCATCGACCCTCACATCTATTCCTCCGAAGGCGGAGATCGAATCGAGCACGGTCAGCATACCGTGTCCCTTGCAGACCTTAAGGATCGCCTCGACTGGGTTTACGACACCCGTAGACGTCTCGTTCTGCAGGACGAAGACGGGCTTGCCAGAAGGGTCGCCCCTCTTCTCGATCGCCTCCTCAACCTGCTCCGGTTTTACCGCTTTTCCCGGACTGCTCCTTACCACGACCGGCTTCCCTCCCCAGTACTCTACCATCGAGACTATCATTTCAGAGAAGTATCCGTTGACGCACACAAACGCTTCCTGCCCCCTGGGGACGAGGTTTGCGACGGCCATCTCCACCGCCAGCTGCCCGGGCACGGGGACTATGATGACGTCGTTATCTGTCTTGAAAATCTTCTGGAGTTTCGCTGTAGTGTCATCGTAGACCTGCTTCCACTTCTCTCCGTAGTGAGGGAGTATTGGAAGGGCGAGTGTGGTCAGAACCTCTGGTTCAGGTTCGGAGGGGCCGGGGACCATCAGCAAGGCTGGGAAACCTGTCTCGACGCCCCCGGCCCAGTCTATTAAAGCTCGGCGATTCGAGAGCCGAAAACGTCGGAAAGCATCGACGACCGAGTCCAACTCTGAACGTAACTTCTCAGGGTATTTTGTCCAGTTCCGAATATTTTCTTCTAAGCCTAGAAAATTTGCGCTAGAGAAAGACGTCCGCGGTAGCTTGTGAGATTCTCGGAGGAATGTAGCCAATAGTTATCTAACGAATTGAACCGTTGGACCGTATGGAAAGAAAAAGTGAAGGCGAATGCCGCTTGTTAGGAACGTGACGCAGTTGTTTGGCATGAGAAATCGCACCGTGGCGGGCATAATCCTCTTCAGCGGAGCGGTTCAATTCAATATTTTCTTGTTGGTCGCGCAGGCCCTTACACCTGGTTACAGTTTCGTCAACGACGACATAAGCTTCTTGGGCAATGCGAGCCTGTCTCCCGCCTTTCTAATCTTCAATACGTCTGTGGTCGTTGCCGGCCTTGCCCTTGTAGTGAGCGGAATCCTCGTCCTCCGGGCCGAAAAGAGCACCACAAGCGCTGTCATTTCTGTGCTAATGATAATTCTCGGACTCGGGGTAGCCGGGGTTGGCGTATTCCCGTCAGGAAATCCCTACGGACTTGGCTATAACCCGCACAACGAATTTGCAACGGTCGCTTTCTTGTTCTCTGGAATCGCGGCCATAGCCAGCTACAGGCTCCAGAAGGGGTTATTCTCCTACTTCAGTGTCCTGCTGGGAATAGTGACCCTGGTTATGATAGTCCCGGCCACTTACAGATTAGACCTAGGCATCGGATTAGCCGAGGGGCTGAGGGAAAGACTGGTCTTGTACCCCGCGTTCATCTGGGCAATCCTGTTTGGGATCTACCTAGCTCGGACAAATTCGGCCAGTGTGATATCCGCGCAATCGAGCGTTGCGCCCGAGAGTAGCTACCAGCCCATTGAGTCT
>DATGVR010000066.1:0-10625 GCA_035300255.1 Nitrososphaerales archaeon | reverse complement strand
GCTTTCAGCGGCTTGGATGATAGGTATGCTTTCAGGGCTGCACCTCCCTCCAACGGCCCGACAGCCGCAAGGACTTCTCTTGTCCTCTCCTTGAACAGGGCCCCTACCCGCGAGGAGTTGGGCCGAAGGAGGAACCTCGCCGGGAACTTTGCCGCCGAGGTGACCACAGTCACTTCCTTCACGTTGCACAGCAGGGCGACCGTCCCCCTTGCCCTGCTTGCGACCTTCGCCCTCCTCGCCGGTACCAACAGGATTGCTGACCGTAGCGGCCAACGCCTCTTCAGCTTCGCCTTTGTCCTGGCGGAGTTACACGCCTCCTCGGAGACCAGCGCCAGGTCCACTATGCTCTCCGCGACAGGAGAGGCACCCTTCGCTCTTTTACTCCTCCCGATCGCCAGCAACGGGGTCTTCCAACTCTTGCCCGCGAACACTTCCTGGTAGAGGAACTCGGTCGCGAACGGCGAAATCGGATGGAGCAACACGTCGGAGGTCTTTAGACCTGCACCCAACACGGCGTAAATCGCCAGCCTGCGTCCTCGCTCCTTCGGGTCGTCTTTCCAGAGTTCGTTCCTCACGAGTCTGATGTAGGTCTGGCTGAGATGGGTGATGACTAGCTCTTCGAGCGACTTCGCCGCCTCGTTGAATGCTGCCGTCCCGAACGACTCTACTACTTTGTTTTCCGCCGCTGCGAGCTTGGACAACATCCATTTGTCGACTGTTGTTAGGAGCTTCCTCCTCGTGGCCCATGCGAGTGAGTTCCTCGCGACGTCGTATCCATCAACGGCCCCGTTCTGCTGCAGGTACAGGTGAAGATGGTAGAGGGTGTTGATCACTTGATATGACCTTCCCCCCATTTCATTCAGGTCGAGGCTGACAGAATCAGGAGGGGAGGCCTTCGAGAGGATGTAGAGCCTTAGCACGTCTACTGAGTTATTCCTAAGGAGGTCGAGCCCCTGTATCACATTGCCGAGGCTCTTGCTCATCTTCACCCCGTTCTGGTCGAGGACATGACCCTGGAAGAGGAATTTCTTGTACGGAGACTCAGGCTTGCCTTTCAGCATCACATTGAGCAGAAGGAGGGTGTATGCCCAGCCTCTTGTCTGGTCTATCCCCTCTGTTAGGAACCCGACGGGGACAAGGCGCTTGAACTCGGCGTCGGTGAATGAGGCATAGGGGGAAGCACCGCTGTTGTGCCATGTGTCAAGGACAAATGGCTCCCTGACCGCCCAGCCGCCGCAGCTGGGGCACTTGAGCACCACTCGGTCTATCCATGGTCTGTGAAGTTCGAAATCGCGCCCGTCCGGGGTCTCGACTGCAAGTTCCAGGATCCTCTTCCTCGAGAATGCCCCCGTCTTCTTTCCGCACTTTTCGCAGGCCCAGATTGGGAGGGGCGTCCCCCAGTACCTCTCCCTTGTTATGCACCATGGCGGGGCCTCGGCCACTGAGGCGAGGAACCGGTTCCTAGTGGCTTCGAAGAAGTAATCGACACTGGCCGCGGCCTCTACAAGTTGGGTCCTAACTCTGTCCACCCAGTAGAAGTACTCGCGCCTGGCGAGCCAAACCAGCCTGTCGTCCGAACGCCAGCAGACCGGATACTCGTGGGTGATCCTCCCGGCTTTCAACAAAGCTCCCTTCTCCCTGAGGGACTCTACGACAACCTCGTCGGCGTCTCGCGCGAACAGCCCCGCAAATTTCCCCGCGTCCACTGTAAATTTCACCTGGTCGTCAAAGGGTGCAAAGACAGGGATTCCTCTTCGCTGCGCAGCCGCGAAGTCCTCTTCCCCGTTGGCCGGGGACATGTGGACCAACCCAGTCCCCGTTGTGACGTCAACATAATCCTCGGCCACAACATGGTGAATTCTCCCCTTGAACCGGGCATCATTCAGGCCTGGGATTTCCTCCAGGAGGGGATGCTGATAGGTGAGCCCCTCCATGTCCTTCCCCTTCACGGTCTTGAGGGTCGGTCCGAATTCTACTCCCAGCTCTTTGGCGAGAGCATCAACCCGCCCCGTGCACACGACCCAAGTCTCGTCCCCGGCCTTGAAGTACTCGTAATCCGAGTCGGGTTTGACCCCAACTAGTTCGTCTGTGACCACTGTGAACGGCATCGTCGTCCATAGAATGAGGAAGGACCCGTCGGCGAGCCTCGCCTTGAAGTATAGGCTCGGGTCCTCAAGCTGTTCGTACCCTCCAAGTGAGACCTCGGCCGCGCTTAGGGCTGTCTGGCACTTGGGACAATAGGGGACCACCTTGAAACCTTCGCCGAGGAGCCCTTTTTTCCAGGCAATCTCCAGGTACTTCCACTCGCGCTCGATGTAAGAGTCCCTGTAAGTCATGTAGGCCTTCTCGTGGTCTATCATGAGGCCCAGCAACCAGTCAGCTTCCTCCCAGTCCTTCTTGTATTTCCCGATGAGCTGCTTGCAGGCCTCAACCAGCTTCTCCACCCCCACTTTCCGGAGGTCCTCTACCTTGTCCCCGGAGAGCCCCATCTCCTTCTCCGCCTGCAGCTCGACAGGAAGACCCTGAGTATCCCATCCGCCCCGGAATACGATGTTCTCCCCTTCGAGGGTCCTGTACCTGTACCACAGGTCCTTCATCATCCTCCCTCGCACGTGCCCAATATGCGGCTGGTTGTTGAGGGTCGGCGGGCCGTCAACATAGCCGACCGGACGGCTCCTGGACACGGCTTTGGCTATCGAGGAACTCGTAGCCGGATCTCTGTAGAAATCTCGGACCTTTGTTTCGAGTTTCTTCCAGTCATAGTCGGCGCTGAGGGTTTCGCGAGGTCTAGAGCGTCGCTTGAATTTTGTAACCACTAGTTCTGCTTCTCAAAGCTCACGCCTTAAGTTTAACTTCAAGGCTTCTGCTCCGGGGATTAGAGTCTTCGTTCGCTCGTTCCCCTTCACGGCTTCATCCATGCCTTGCGCTCCTGGGCGAACTTCACCCAGACATACTATCTTCCCGCGACGTTCGATGTTGATAGCTGCATTCAGGTCGCGGTCGAGAATGGCACCACAATTTGGGCATAGCCACTCCCTTTCGGTCACCTCGAGCTTCCTTGTTGCGCAGTTGCACTTGTGGCAAGTCTTTGAAGTCCACGCCGCACTGACGAACTCGACGTGGACACCCTCCCAAGCTGCTTTGTAGACGACATATTCCTGGAAGAGGCGGAAGGGCCACTGTGCGATTCTTCGCCGTTTTCCCCGTCCTTCCCCGTTTCTCCTTAGATGGGCATACCGGATGCCCTTCAGTCTTTCGAGGACTATCGCATGTCCTTTGGTTTTGGCAGTCGCTACCACTCTCTTTGTTATGCCATGCAACAACTGTCTGACCCTTTCTTTTTCTCTCCGTGAGCTGGCGTACTTCTTGTTCACCCTCCTATCGTGGGGATTCCTTCGTTGGAACTCACTGCGTCTGACACCATACTCAGTATGCAAGCGGGCTATCTTGGAGAGATCGTACGTAGTGCCTTCGGAGCTGACCGCCGACTTCTCATTGAGGTCGATGCCAACCCTCCTAAGAGGCTCAATCATCGGCATATCCTTCGAGAAGGCGATAATAACCGCTGATTCAGTGACGGTAATTGAGCCCTTCTTCAGCGAAGTGTCCGTCAAGAAGCCTCGCTGATAGTCCCCATACTCCAATGGAACTAGAAGGCGCTTCCCTTTCTTGAATGGGAGAGATAGAATTCCGTGGTTGAGGGAATAGTTCTGAACGTCCATTTTCATCATTAATCTTTTGGCTGACGGATTCCTGTGCCACTTTCTATGCTTCTTGAAGATTGACCATGCAACCTCAGCCACAGAGTAAGGATAACATGAGACGACGTCATATCTGTCCTGAAACTCTTTGTAGATTCGATTCCTGAGTCTCAGCCTACCACTAATGCTTTCATTGAGGCAAATGTGAATTGCGTTGTTGACCATCTCCCTAAAGGTTCCAAGCAGCTCAGATGTCTGACGTGTGGGGAAGTACCTGAACTTGACGGACTTAATCGCATTGACCCTGGTTGCGTGGCCTATCGCTGACAATACGTATTCGAGATTTTGTGGTTCTCTCGTTTAAGTTGAATGCTAGTTGAGTACGATTCCGGTGGAGACCATCCTGAAACTGATTTGAGGACTGCTTAATTTGGTATTATGTTCCTGAAGCCAGCCTCTCTGCGAAGGAATCGGGAAGCCCGGCGGCCCGGATCTTGGACCCTGTCGTCTTGTAGTCGTAGGGGACCCTCCGGAGCTCGACGCGCGCTTTCCCGGCGGCCAAAGACAAGGTCGCGTAGGACGCCCTTTTGTCCCCGTCCCTTGGTTGGCCAACTGAACCGGGATTGAATACAGTTCCGGGCACTTCGCTCCAGACATAGGGGACGTGCGTATGCCCGAGTCCGATCGCCTGGACCCCGAGCTTGCCGAGATAGTGCCCGAAAAGGTTGGAATGTGTCTTGGGGTCGACATACTCCCAAAGCCTGTCGTCAGGGCTCCCATGGGCGAAGTACGCCTCGACATCTCCAAGGGGGATCCTCAACTCAAGGGGAAGCCCCCGAAGATACTCCTTGCTCTTGTCCGTCAGCTGCCGCGCCGTCCATTTCGATGACATCGCAGCCCTTGCGTTGAACAACTTGGTGTCCCCTGTGAGGGCCGCCCAGTCATGATTCCCGAGCAGGCCCTTGACCCCCCGCTCCCGGACTGTGTCGATGACTTCATTCGGCTCAGCGCCGTAGTCCACCAAATCTCCCAGGCAGTAGACCTCCATTCCCAGGAGTTCACTGAGCACTGCGTCCAGTGCCTCCATGTTTGCATGTACGTCAGAGATTATTGCGATAGGGCGCACGCCGACCGAACCGACTCAAACCTCTAAAAATCCTAGGCTTTGGACAATCAAGTCAATCAATTTAGCCACAAGGAACAATTCTTAATGTGCTTGTGAAGAGAATTAAACTACACTCCAGATAGGGAATTTGGGCCCGCGTGATATTCGAAGCTATCCATGTCTGCGTTCGCAGGAAAGTGGGAAAAGCCAAACAGCCAGAGTTTCGGCACTAGGGTGAAGGACTCCGTAAGGAATCCCGGCCCTCTGAAGCCGAGGCTCGACCTCGCAGTCCGACAAATCCAAGTCCAAGTCGCAAAACTCGATTCAACAACCAACAAGCTCAGAGACAGAGACAACGCGATCTTCGCAAAGGTCGTAAGTTCTCTACAAAAGCACGACACACAGCACGCATCCGTCTTCGCGAACGAGCTGGCCGAGATAAGAAAGATGAACAAGATGGTAACTCAGGCCAAGCTCGCTCTGGAGCAGATAGTGCTCAGACTCAACACAATCACGGAACTCGGTGACATCGTCGTCACCCTGACCCCGGCGATGGCAGTGATACGCAACGTCAAGCAAGGCTTGGTGGGCGTGCTGCCTGAGGCGGAGAGCGAGATCGGTGAAATCTCTGGATTGCTGAGTAGCATCCTGGTAGACGCAGGGACAGTCGGTGGGTACTCACTGAACTTCGAAGCGGCCAACGAGGACGCAGAGAAGATCCTTGCCGAGGCATCTGCAGTGGCAGAAACTCGTATGAAGGAAAAGTTTCCGGAAATACCCTCCACGCTGCCTTCTGCTGAAGCCGGGACAGAGACCAGCGCCTATTAGAGACGGGAACGCGAGTTCCCGCACTCTTTTTCTTTGTTTTTCATAGAAGACAGGCTAAATCAGCAACGTCACCAGGCTCTTGGACTTCCGATTTTCCCGTCAATTATCGACAAAGAAAACTTTTCACCTGTTGGTATCGGTTTTCTTGACTTAGCCCATGATTATGGAGGTACACCTTTGAAGTCTCGTATTTGTCCTTCCGCGCTCCACTTCGCCTAATCGGGATTGGAAATGACAGTCCCAAACCAAAAATCGCTTCCACCATAAGAGAGATAGAATTCCACCGCAAGGAACTCGAGAACCTCAGGACAAAGCTGGAGCAGAGACGCAAGGCCCTCTTCGACACGACCATCAAGGCCATGCAGTCAAAGGACGAGTCGAAGGCGAACGTATACGCAAACGAATGGGCGGAATTGAGGAAGGTTGGGAAAGTCGTCTACGCGAGCGAGCTAGCGCTCACGCAGGTCATTCTGAGGCTCGAAAGCATCGTCGACGTCGGCGAGGTCATGTCTCACATGAGCAACGCGTTCAGGGTCCTGCGCAAGGTCAACAAGACGGTGCAAGGAATCGTTCCTTCGCTGGATCAGGCCTCGGAAAACATCAACAACGCACTTACCGAGACAATGGGAGAAATCAGTCATGTTTCGCCAACCATATCGCTGAACATACAGACGGAGAACGGCGAGGAGCTCGTGGAACAAGCAAGGAGGCTCGCCGAAGAAAGGGCAGAAGAAATGAAGCGCTCCCTGGTGTCCGCTCCTCTCCAGATTAGAAAAGAATCGCATGACATTGAGAGAAGGATTCCACTCCTGGCCACGGGCGAAGAGGACGAGGAAGAGGCCGCCATTCTAGGAACCATCTACAAACCCCAGCCAGCCCAGGAGTCCGAGGAACAGGTCCTTCAGTACGCTGCCATTCACAATGGAAATGTGGACATCACCGACGCCTCGAACGTGTTGAAGATGCCGTCCGACGACGTCGAGCAGGCGATGCTGACACTGATGGCAACCGGGAAGGTCAAGCTGGGCGAAGGCGGAGGGTCGAAATGAGCGTCGTGGCCGCGAAGGAGCTGGAGGACGACGCCAAGAAATACGCGTCGGAGGCCATCAGGCTTGACTCCCAAGGTGCCCACGGGATGGCAATCCAGATGTACCAGAAAGCCATCTCCACTCTCGTCAAGCTGGTCCACCTCTATCCCGACTACCGTCTGAACAGGCAGTACACCGAGCGGGCCATGGCCTACCAGGAGAGGGTGAAGGCCATCCAGGCCGCTCATGGGCTCCTCCCACAGGACCGGGAAGAAGATACTGAGTGGACCCCCAGCAGGGGAGAAGTAACCGGTCCTACTACTATCAACCAAAACTCAGCCAAGGGGCCTCAGGTCGTCCAACAGCTGAAGGCGTCTTTCAGCGAGCTTGTGATTACCGAGAAGCCCGACGTCAAATGGGACGACGTCGTTGGACTCGAGGACTGCAAGCAAGCCATCAGAGAATCGATCGTCTTCCCTTATCTAAGACCAGACCTTTTCAAACTGGGCTGGCCACGCGGAATCTTGTTGTACGGCCCGCCGGGCTGCGGCAAGACCATGATCGCCGCCGCCACTGCAGCCGAGATCGACGGCTACTTCATCTCCGTCGACGCCGCTTCAATTGTGAGCAAGTGGCTGGGAGAGGGCGAGAAGAACGTCGCCAAGCTCTTCAACAATGCCAGAAAGATGCTCTCGGACAACAAACCCGTCATAGTCTTTGTCGATGAAATAGACTCCCTCCTGGGGACGAGGGGTCAAGAAGTCGGGGGCGAAGTGAGGGTCAGGGACCAGTTCCTCAAGGAAACAGACGGCATCAATGACAAGGGGAAGCACCTGCACCTGTACGTCATTGGCGCGACCAATAAGCCCTGGAGCCTCGACCCACCATTCTTGCGCCGTTTTAACAAGAGAATCCTTGTTCCATTGCCAGACACAGACGCACGCATGAACCAATTCAGACTGTACACAGCGCCATTGACACTGGATGACGATGTGAATTTGGAAACATTGTCAAAGCTAAGCGAGGGATACTCCGGGAGCGACATCAAAGACATCTGTCAAGGAGTTCAGTTGCGAGTCGTCAGGGAATTGTTCAAGACGGGGAAGGCGCTCGACAACGACACCACCACGAGACCAATCACGGTGGCTGATTTCAAAGAAATCATGAGAACGAGAAAGCCTTCAGTCACGGTGGAGATGGCGCGCGCATATCAGCAGTGGTCGAATAATTTCAACGCTCTGTAGGAAACGGAAGAATCTTCTCAGAACCCCTCATCTTTCAAACATTACTTCAAACTATTAATCACTCACTCCCGACCCGCAGCCAATGCACGGCCTCATTTCGCCCGCCGAAATCAAGGAGAAAATCGGGAAGGAAGTAAGGCTCCAGGGATGGGTTCATGACGTTCGAGTCCTCGGAGGCATCAGCTTCGTGCTTCTCAGGAACTTCAAGGGGATCGTGCAGATCGCCGCTCCGAAGAAGACCGTGACACCGGAGGTCTACAATCTTATCTCAGACCTACATCAGGAGGACATCATCACCTGCGTTGGGATGGTCAAGGCGAGCGAAGCGGCGCGCTTGGGTTTCGAAGTAATCCCTTCCTCCGTCGAGATAGTCAGCAAGGCTGCGACACCTCTTCCCCTCGACCCCAGGGGAATCACCCCTGCATCGCTCGACACCCGACTGCAGTGGAGGTCCCTTGAGCTAAGGAGGCCCGAGACCTCGGCAATCTTCAAGGTCGAAAACGCGGTCGTTCAAGGCTTCGAAGAAACACTTCGCGCAGAGGGCTTCATCAGGGCCTTCACCCCCAGCATCATCGGAGGGGTCTCCGAGGGAGGTTCGGAGGTCTTCAAGATTGATTTCTATGGCAAGGACGCATTTCTGCGCCAGGACCCCCAACTTCACAGGCAGTTGACCATCGCCGGTGGGTTCGACAGAATCTACGACCTCGGGACCAACTGGAGGGCGGAACTCTCCCACACCCCCCGTCACCTTAGCGAGCACAGGACCATAGCGCCCGAGATGGCCTTCATCGATGACGAGACTGACACCATGCGTGTCCAGGAAAGGATGGTGGTCGGCGGAATCAGACGCGCAATAGAAGACTGCGGAGACGAATTAGCTTTGCTGAAAATGAAATTGGAATCGCCGACCACTCCGTTCCCCGAAGTCACATTCCCTCAAGCGTACGATATCTTGAAGAAACTGGGAAAGAGCCTCCCCAGGGGCCAGGACATAGATGAGGCGTCTCAGCGCGCAGTCGCCGCGCACGTCAAGGAAGAGTCAGGTTCCGATTTCTTCTTCCTCAACAGGTTCCCGTCCGCAGCCAAGCCCTTCTACGTGATGCGGGTCGACGACGAGCCCGAATTCGCCCGCTCGGTTGACCTCGTATTCAAGGGCCTTGAGCTTTCTTCAGGCGGCCAGCGTGAACATCGTCATGAAAAGATAGTAGCTCAAATCAAAGAGAAGGGGTATGACCTCGAGGCGCTGAAATGGTTCACCGAGCCCTTCAGGTACGGTGTCCCTCCTCACGGGGGTTACTCATTCGGGATTGAGAGGTTCGTGGCCTACCTTCTGGGAATCGAGAACATCAAGGAAGCGACCCTCTTCCCAAGGGACCCGGAGAGACTACAGCCTTAGGAATGGAGCTTCGCAGCGGCTTCGGTTTCAGTCTCGACGAGAAGTTCTAACCCGCGAGCTCGTCTTACGGCGTCCCTCAACTTGTCGAAGTCCCCTATTCTTCTCTCGCTCCTCTTTGCAGGGACTATGACTTTCGTCTTCTTTTCTCCGTCCGGTAGCCAGACCGTGTTAACTGTCAGTACTTTCGCAGGGAAAAAAACGTCTTCCAGAAACTTTCTATCATTGCCCCCGGCCCCCACAATCCAGACCTTCCCCTTGAGTGCCCCTTCCAGTTCGGAGTACATCGAGTTGTTAGACCTCAAAACTGGCAGGTCATGCTGTTCGAACTCAAGGACATAGTTCCCTCCCCCATCGTAAGCGCGCCTAAGAGTCACCTTGTTGAGCTCGGGGAGCCTTTCCGCCAGCCCGATGGCTGCCTTGGAAGCCTCGACATCCGCATTGGTGATCTCCCCCTTTCGCAGCCTCGCTTCGCAGTTCGCACAGAGGATCCCAGTCTTGGCATCGAAGTTGCAAATTGGAAGCTTGAGAGGCAAATTTCAAGGCCTGCCGCTCTCCACCCACGGATAAGATTTTTGGGGTTACTTCTCTTCCCCTCAACAAACCATCGGAATCCTTTATTCCACGCGATTGGCGCGAGCCAATAGGTTGAGGCCGAGGACCCTCGCTCTGTTCTCATGCTTGATATTACTCACTATAGCTCTCGGCGCTGTTTCTCTTGGGTTTTCGACTTCGCTCCAAGGAGTTTTTCCGTCTAGAGCAAACATAACCCCAACGACCACACAACAACATGGAAACCTTCTCGTCAGGGCCTCCTACGTATGGGGGACCCCTGTATCCAATGCATCAGTTGTGCTGCGGGACCTCGCCTCCAGAACCCTATTTCCGCTTCAAGACCACACGAACGCGAGCGGGGAGCTTTTGTTGTCGGAATCCCCCGGCCAGTATGGAGTGGTGGTCTCTAACGACGAGTTCCAAGCATCAGCGACGCTGGGTGTTTCAAACGGGAACACTACGCTACTGGACATCAGCGTCAACAGGACCATCCGGGCAACCGCGTTCAATGAACTTCGGGCTACAGGGCCGGCCGGGGTCGCTCCACCCTGGGAGGAGGTCGTGGTAGCGATTCCTGCGAATACCGTCCTCTATCATTCGGGCGACACAGTGTTCCTCCAAAGGTATCTGTCCCAAGGTCCAGGCGCCGGTCCCGGTTTCGTGATATCATTTCCTGGTCAGAATGGTTCCACGATAATTCTCATTCAAAATGGGTCACCGATATTGTTCACCTATGGCAACCTCCCATACAACCCTGAGATTAAAGCGAAC
>DATGVR010000065.1:0-5255 GCA_035300255.1 Nitrososphaerales archaeon | reverse complement strand
CCACCGCCCATCTGCAAGCTCCGCTGAGAATGCTTATACATAGAAAGCAATCGAGCTCGAATTTGCTGGGCCGGTAGTTCAGTTGGTACGAACGCCCGCCTCGCACGCGGGAGAGAGCGAAGAGCTCCCCAAAGTCGGGGGTTCAAGTCCCCCCCGGTCCACATTCAAAACCGCTTCATAGTACGACGTGGATAGGGCGTGATGCGTGTTGTCCCGACTTCGCAAAAGGTGATAGCGCGACCGCGGCCGTGCCCGGGCGGTGACCAGATCGGACCTTTACAGCCTGGCCAAGCCAATCCTGTTCAGGCTCGAAGCTGAGAGAGCTCACGCTCTCGGCCTGAAACTGATGGGCTGGTTGCCCGAGGCGAAGCCCTCAGGAGTCGACCTCGGCATCAGAACCTCGATTGGTGAGCTGGCCAATCCTCTCGGGCTGGCTGGCGGTTTCGACAAGACAGGCGTGCACCTCCGCACCCTTTCGAGACTTGGCTTCGGGTATCTGGTCGCGGGGACAATAACGCTGCAACCCTGGCCCGGCAATCCGAAGCCCAGGGTCGTGAGGAATGTAATAGAGAGGACGCTTGTGAACTCGCTGGGGTTCCCGAACCCCGGAGTCGACGAGTTCCTCCGAAACCTTTCGTCTAGCAAGCCCACGGTCCCTGTCGTCGCAAGCATCAGCGGCAGGGAGGCGGCGGAAATCGTTGAATGTTACGTGAAAGTTCAACCAAGTGTCGCTGCTGTCGAGGTGAATCTGAGCTCCCCAAACACGCCGAGGCTCCACGATCTAAGGGAAATCGACCTTTTCCAGAGCCTCGTAGATGACCTGTCGTCCGCCAAGAGAAAGCCGACCTTTCTCAAAGTCCCCCCGCTCCTGGATGAACGGCAATTCGATGATGTACTGCGGTTGGTGGGGATATGGGAGAACCATGGCTTCGAGGGAGTCACTGCCTGCAATTCCAGACCGGTGACGGAGCCGAGAGTGGCAACTGGGACCGGTGGCTACAGCGGCCCTCCGCTGTTTGCGAATCTTATTCTTGCAGTCAAGAAATTAAGAGTGAAGACGCCGAAACCGTTCGAGATAAACGCGGTCGGTGGAATCAGCGGCTCCGAGAATGTGAAAGAGGCTCTCGCGGCTGGCGCAACGACCGTTCAGCTCTACACTGCTCTCGTCTACGAAGGCCCGAGGCTCGTCTCAAGAATCCTGAACGAATTGACCCCCACTGACTCTCACAGTTACACAGAATGAGAAAGCTAGCTGTCGTAGCAGTAGCAAGGCCAATTCTCATCAGGCGGCGATAGTCCTCGGCTAGGTATTCGCATCCCCGCATGGGGTGATTCCGGTCACAACTCGAGAAGCGCCAAGGCGATACAGGGCTCGCCTCTTTCTCAATCAAGTATCAGGCAGATCTGACGGCTTTCTTGCTTAGTGTGGTGCCGCAGACGACGCAGTTTGTTATCTTGGGGTTTGTGTACTCCTTCCCGCACCCTTTGCAGAACATCTTCCAAGTAATCTGCTTCCACTCGCCCTTGATGTTTGTCCCAGACAGAGGAATCCCGAGCACCTCGGCAACATTTCTCACCGCGAAGTCATCGGAGACCAGGTTGACCTTGCTCCCATCTTTCGAAAGGTCGAGGGCGAGGGCGAGGAGTGACACATCAGTCTTCGACAGTGCATTGGAATCGCCAGTCTTGGCTGCCATCGCCTTTACCCGCTGGAGCGATTCCACCGACGGCTCGGTGACCTGCACCCGCGTGTGTAGGAGAGAGGAACCTACACTCTGGTGTTTGACCTCCTCGAGCACGAAGTATGTGGTGTAGTACCTCCCTCTGCCTTGGTACGGAATCCCCGCGTAGAAGGCGGTTGAATCCAAGACGTAGACTGCTTCAGCCAAATTTCAGACGCCGTTTATTCCGCGATTGGCAGGTGGGCTTGGGTGAGCCGACAGCTCCCGGGATTCGCTTGCAAATTCATTTGTGGTCTTAATCGACTCGCGGAAGAAGGCTCCCGAACTCAAGCTTATTTACTTTCGGTTCCGGTTCCGATAACTCCGGGATATCAACCCTGAGTCATCTTCCCGCCATCGACTCTGAGGATTAGAGCCGTCGTCTGCTCGTTCCCCTTCACCGCTTCAGCTGGCGGGCCGTCCGGCTTGAACCTCAAGCCTCCCTTGGCCAAGATGTTCTTGGCCGCGTTCTCGTCCCTGTCGAAGGTGATTCGACAGTTCGGGCAGTGGAGGGTGCGGTCTGCATTCGGGTATGTTCTAGACCCACATGTCGCACACTTCGCACTCGTTCCCCATGCTGCCACGTAGAAGACGGGAATTCCCTCCCATCTCGCCTTGTAGTCAATTAGTCTCTGGAGTTATAGCAGGTCGATTTTCCTTCAGGCCGATTCTGATGCAGTCATTGATCGTGCAACGGAAGCTTTCGAGGAGTTCGAGTATTTTCTGTGTCAGCTGGTATCTCTGCTTGACAGCTTTCGTTACTTGCATCCTAGTCAAGTACTTGGGTTTTACTTTTAAGCATCACACTCTGGCGCGTTATCAGAGCCAGCGTGAGCAAGCCTGTAGACCTAGGGAGCGTAAAAGAAGGAAGTTACATAATTATTGATGATGAACCGTGCAGGGTCGTGAACCGCGAGCACTTCAAACCGGGAAAGCATGGAGCTGCAAAGATTAGGCTCGTTGCAATCTCGATATTCACGGGCTCGAAGAAAAGCATCGTCGCCGGGGTCGATTCGAGGGTGGAAGTACCTATGATTGACAAGAGGTCGGGACAGATAATCTCGACGACGCAGGCGTCAGTGCAGGTTATGGACCTGCAGACATTCGTGGTCTTTGAAACGCCCACTCCTCCGGAGAGCGAAGTCGGGGGACCTCTTTCTCCAGGCGCCGAAGTCGAGTACTGGTCGGTTATGGGCAGGAACAAGATAATGCGGATAAAGGGCGGAACATGAATCCGTTGGCGCTCTATCTGTACATTGATCTCTTCATCGTGACCTCAGACGGCTCTTCCGATTTCCTTCATCTAGAGCGGTCCTACAGAATAGGAGAGCGAAATAAGTTTTCTCGACACCTGGGAGATTGGTGCGCTTCTGCTGATTCCCCGCCGGTGAGTTCTCTCAACACTTAAAGATAGGCGCAGAGGCCGCTGCCTCGAAATGGAACGCGATCTCATCATTGGTCTACTTCTGCTCGCAGTTGGCGGATTCTTCGTCGAGATACTACTCGATTTCGTAGGATTCCCCTTAAGCGGTCTAGGCTTTTATTACATCATTACGTCGGTAGTCAAAAAGACTTCGGCCCCAACAGCCCCAAAGCAGAGCCAGGCGTGAAATAGGCCCGGAGGCAGCTCACCTCAGCCGTGCTAAGCTTTCACCCACACAGGGCTTTTCTACTCGCTTTTCTTCTTCTGGTGTTCAAAACAGCTATCTGAAATAGAGCAGGGACGGAAGGAGATTCGTGCGCGTCAAAAGGGGATTAGGAAGGGCTCTCGCCGTTGTGTCCATCCTGCTAATTGTCACCGCCGCAGCGACGGCTTACTCTTACTACCTCCTTCAGCAGAGCGGCTCGAGCCAGAGCCAGCTGCAACAGTTGGTCTCCAACCTGGAGAGCAGAAATACGCAGCTGCAGCAGGAACTGAATTCCGGAGTCACGCCGAACAATGCGTCCGTGCTGAGTCTCGACCCGGTCTCGATATACCGAAGCGCGAACAGAAGCATCGTCACGATACAGGGGGATCAGGTGACCACGGTCAACACGTTCTTCGGCCCGCAGCAGAGCCTCCAGGTCGTTCTTGGTTCTGGTTTCGTCATCCGGGACACGGGCTCATACTATATCGTTACCAACTTTCACGTCCTGTCGGGTGATACGAACCTCACTGTGACGTTCTGGAACGGCAACTCGTACGTAGGAAAGGTCGTGGGTACGGACCCGTACAGCGACCTTGGCGTCGTCTCGGTGACCGCATCTCCCTCCCAGCTATTCCCGATACAGATCGCGTCTTCCTCGTCACTGCAGGTTGGACAACCTGTCGTCGCAATTGGAAACCCGTTCGGCCTTGCGGGCTCGATGACTTTTGGAATCATCAGTCAGGTTGGAAGGACAATTCAGGACCCGGTTGCCGGAAACTTCTCGATTGCGAGCGCGATTCAGTTCAGCGCTCCGATAAACCCTGGCAACTCTGGCGGAGCCCTTTTGAACAGCAAGGGGGAGGTCGTGGGTATTACGACAGCTGTCGTTAATGGGGCGCAAGGCGTCGGGTTCGCGATTCCGTCGGACACAATAGTTCGTGAGCTGCCCTCCCTAATCACCACCGGCAAGTACAATCTGCATCCTTATCTTGGAATTGGGAGTGCGGATATGAGCTACGCCCTTGCACAGAAGCAAGGTACGAACGTTACCTACGGCGTCTTAATCGAGCAGGTCGTGCCAGGAGGTCCCGCGAGTCGCGCGGGCCTGAGGGCCGGAAACACGATGGTTACCCTCGAGGGAACACAGTACGTTATTGGGGGTGATATCATCGTCTCCCTCAACGGGACGAAGATAGTCAACATAGACGCCCTCTCAACCTACCTAGAGGGGCATGCGCTTGCGGGCCAGACAATTCAGGTGCGCTTCATACGGGGCGGGAGTTTCCAGACCGTGAACGTGGTGCTGGGGACGAGGCCTCCGCCACCCTCCTCTTGAACCGCTACTTCGGAATCAGTCTCGCCTTGGTTATCTCAAGATAGCCGGAGTCGCCCCTCCAGTGCTTCGTGGACTCCTGTACTTCCACACGCTTCGTGAAGATGGGGCAGTCTAGGACGAGGGTTTCGCCCTCCCCTCCCTCCAGCCCCGCGTGTACTCCATACTTCGAGTGTAGATCGAGCAGATCGTCGACTGCTTTGTGGTCGAGGAGACGCCCCAGCCATCCCTCGTTGAAGCCAAGCGCTGAGACGCTCGTCATGATGACCCGGAAGCCACTCTTGAGCAGGTTTCTGAGGTGGGTCTCTGGGTCGATGTGCCAGAGGGGCGAGATACTTTCCAGTGCCAACTCGTCACAGATTCTGTCGATCCTAGACTTCTGATAGACGCTGGCAAGAGCCCCGGTGTACAGACCTTCGACCCGGTATCTTTCTTTCGCGAGGGAGACGGCCTTAATCAGGTCTTCAAGCTCTAACTCTTTGACCCCCTCCGTTTCCATCAAAATCTGTGGTACTCCCATAGCCTCCGCCTGGAGGCTTGTCGCCCAGACATTGGGGTAATGAAACATGTACG
>DATGVR010000064.1:0-3078 GCA_035300255.1 Nitrososphaerales archaeon | reverse complement strand
GCCGGGGGAGTCGAGGACGCCGCGCAGCGCGGAGGTTCAGGCGGGGAATGAAGAATGAGCCTGGCGTCACGTGCATACAAAGAGTTGGTCTACGGAGGGCATTTGCTAGCTCTCGGCACCTCGAGTATGGCTGCGACTGTTGCGATTGTCCTCGGTAGAGTTCCGTCCTGGGACCTGCTCTTCATGGCATACCTCTTCTCTCTTGGGGCATATTCCATAAACAGGATTTCAGACTTCGAGCAGGACACGGTTTCTCACCCCGACAGGACGGCATACCTGAAGGGTCGGAAGGGAGCGTTGAAGGCGATCGCTGCCGGATGCTTCGCTCTAGGCTACGTGCTTGCTCTATTGCGCATCGCGATATTCTTCGGCGCACTGCTAATTCCTCTTGTCTTGGCGGTCGCCTACAGCGTCAGCTCGGGGAAGATGAGGGGTGCACTCGGCGTCTCAAGGCTCAAGGAGATCACGCTGGTCAAGAACGTGACAATCTCCTTCGGTTGGTCGTTGATCCCAGTGTTGGTCGGCCTCTACTACCTTGATGTCCCAGCGGCAGTACTTGGGCTGGCGCCATTCATCTTCCTCAGGCTGATGGTCAACACCATCTTCTTCGACCAGAGGGACCTTGCCGCCGATTCCACCTTTGGGGTGAAGACTCTCCCTGTGAAACTCGGGATGGCGAAATCTACGGGGGTGATGGACGTTCTTGACCTAGCCTCGGGGGCCTATATCATCGGATTGGTTGCTGTCGGAGTCGCCCCCTTCTTTGCTCTGGCGCTCTTGGTCTTTGTGCCATATTCCTTCGCTTACAGGGCCTTCGCTAAGTCGGGGAAGCACAGGGACTCACTTAGAGACCTTGCGGCCGACGGGGAATACCTCCTCTGGGGGGTAGTGACATACATTGGCCACCTTTGAGAGTGAAAACTACGCCCTAGACGAAGGGGCAATGGACGAAGCTCTGGCCCCCTACGTCCGCGCGATAGGGGACGAGCTGCGAAGGCACAGAGACCCCAACAGCAAAATCATGAGCCTCGCCTACGACTTCGTCGATAGCGGGGGAAAGAGGCTCAGGCCGTCTATCACTCTCCTTGTTTGCGAGGCGCTTAAAGGGTCCTACAGAGAAGCGCTCCCGGTTGCGGTTGCATACGAACTGGCACACACGGCGTCTTTGACCCAGGACGACATCATAGACAATTCTGCGACCAGACATAACCAGCCGACAGCTCACATTCTGTATGGCGTCACGGCCGCCATTTTGCTTTCAGACATGATGATCTTCGAGATTTTCCAAAGACTCTCCGAATATGCAGAGTTCGATGTCACCAAGGAACAGCTCGGCACTCTTGTGGCATACATCGCAAAGGCTGCCAAAGAGGCAGCGGAGGGGGAGTTCCTCGAGTCTGAACTTTCGAAGAAGGTCGATTCGACCGTGGACGACTACGTCAGGCTCGCCGGACTCAAGACCGGGGCTTTGTTCGGGGCGGCTGCTGCTTCAGGCGCGATCGTCGGCGGGGCAAAGCCGAAGGTGGTGAAAGACATGTACGAATTCGGCAGGAACCTTGGAATCGAATTCCAGATGGTGGACGACATTTTGGATTTGACTGGCAGCAGCTCTCAGATGGGCAAGCCATTGCTGAAGGATCTGCAAAACAACGCGTCCAACATCGTCGTCATTCACGCCCTTGCTCACGCGGACGCGAGGACCGGGAGCCTCCTGATGTCTACGATGAGAAGGAGTGCCTATGGCCTGACGGATGTCTCTGCACTCCTAGGGATCTTTGACGACCTTGGGTCCGTGAAGTTCGCGGCTGACCTGAGCAGGAAGCATGCGGCAATCGCCAGGGCCAAGCTGAAGTCCCTGCCAAGAGGCGGAGCCAAGGAAACTCTAGAAAGAATCACCGATTGGCTCGAGGCTAGGAGGAAGTAGACATGCCATTGGAACCGACTGACCTCTTAATCCCCGTCGTCCATCTTGTCACTCTCCTCATTACGGCCACCTCTGCACTCTACGTCTACAGGCAGAAGACCACCGAGTATCCCCAGGTAAGGAATCTCCTTGTCATGGTGCACATCTTCTACATGGGGGTCGTCTCCCTCGAGTTCGCCCGGACTTTCGTCATCGTGCCTCCCGGATGCGTTTCGGCCGCCTGCCTGCCTTCCCTAACCAACGCCTTCCTTACCACATACACCATTTCCAATACTACGTTCGTCCTCGCAGATGTCTTCCTGCTCACGCTTGTCGCAGTGGCGATATTCTACAGGCCGAATGGGAGGAGGATGAGCGACATACTAAGGGAAGTGGGGAAGCACCAGATGGGTTCGACGCTCCTTATTGTCTATGCCACATACATCATAATCGCGGAGGGTTGGATTCTTGTGGTTCCCTCTTCATTCCAGGCCCAGGTCCTCCCGAATCTGATAGGTGCGACTGAGGTGGCCACCTCGTTCGACCCCCTCTACCTCGATATGCTCCTTGGAATCCTCCTCGTCTTCCTCATTTATCCGTCCGGACTTCTCATCTATGCAAGGCGGAGGACGGCTGATACTCAAGTGAGGAGGGCCTTCGCCATTCTGCCGATCGCCTGGGTAGGGATTGGCATCGACCTTCTCGTTTTCAACGGGTATCTTCTGAATCAGGGGATAGACGCAAGCTCTGCGGGATACCTCTTCGCCGCAGCCGCTTTCTCCGCGACAGCCGCGACGTTCAGGCGGGCGACTCTGCTTTCAGCTTTCTTCCAGCCAGGAATCGCTCCGGCAGGAATCGCTCCCCCTGCAACGAGCTTCTCAGGGAGGCTGGATTTGAGGACTGAAGACACTCTTGGGCGCGTGTTCCTTGTTGAGGTCGACTCATCGTCAAAGTTCGAGGAACCGATAAAGGACTTCGCGACTGAATTGGGGTCCACACAGCGGATATTGTTCGCCTTCACGGCCAGTGGGAGCCCTGTCTACAACGCCCTTTCCGGGTTGGCAAACGTCCGATTCTTCACAATGACCAGGAAGGTGTCATATCCTAAGGCCGGTGAGAAGCCTGAGGAAGTCATGGTGCCTTCGGCGGACCAGTCTGTGCTGCTCAACGTCCTG
>DATGVR010000063.1:0-4056 GCA_035300255.1 Nitrososphaerales archaeon | reverse complement strand
GCAATCTTTCCGATGGTTCCTGGGCACGAGATAGTTGGACACGTGACTGCCAAGGGGTCTTCGGTGGACAAATGGGAAGTCGGTGATACGGTCGGGGTCGGCGTCATCGTGGATTCCTGCCGCCAGTGCGGTCCATGCAAGGCCGGTGAGGAGGTGTACTGTGAAAATAGGGCTAGCTATACTTACAACGGCCGTGAGCAGGACGGAAAGACTCCAACCTTCGGCGGCTACTCAACTAGGATTACAGTCGACCAGGACTATCTGTTGCGGAAACCCAAAGGAATCCCGCTCAACCGCGCAGGGCCTCTGATGTGCGCAGGAATAACCACATACTCGCCGCTACGACATTTCGGAGTCAAGGAGGGGCAGGCCGTGGCAGTCCTGGGCCTCGGGGGGCTTGGCCACATGGGGGTCAAATTCGCAAAAGCGATGGGGGCGCATGTGACTGTGCTCAGTCACTCACCTGGTAAGAAGGAGGACGCGAAGCGCTTTGGCGCGGAGTTCCTGACGATGAATTCCTCCGATGCCTTCAAGGAAAACGAGAAAAAGTTCGACTTCATTCTGGACACTGTTTCCGCGAAGCACGATTACGACGCCTACCTCCGACTTCTGAAGATGGACGGCACCATGGCGCTCGTGGGCATCCCAGAACCCGGTAGCGTAAGGCCTCAGTCGCTGGTCGACGAAAGAAGACGACTGGTCGGTTCCCAGGCCGGAGGTATCCGTGAGACCCAGGAGATGCTAGACTTCAGCGCATTTCATGGAATAGCTGCTGACGTCGAGATGACTCCAATTCAGAAGGCCAACGATGCCTTCGAGCGCACCATGCGAAGCGACGTCCGCTACAGGTTCGTGATAGACATGGAGAGCCTCAGGACACATGGCTCCTGAGGCAGGAAAACCAGGCAACCATTTATCTAATCATCCGGGTCCTAAATAGGACGATTCGGTTGTCTCTAGCCGCTGCCCAACGGAACCTTCCGCCCGAGTGGAACGGGATCGTGCCGACCAAGGTCTTCTTTGACGAGGCCATGCGCATCATCGAAAAGTCCACGCAATCCGGTCTGACTCTACGCGTGATGGGGGGAGTCGGCATCGCCCTTCAATGCGCAGACGAAAGAAACTTCGCACTGAAGCTTGGAAGGATGCTCGAGGGGAGGCAGGAGTATACCGACCTCGACTTCGCAGGACTCTTCAAGGAAAGGAACAAGCTGGTGGAATTCTTCTCCGGTCAGCTCGGGTACGGCAAACGGAAGACAACCATAGCCACCTCGATTTCTCAGAGGCAGATCTACTTTCATCCCGACGGTTACTTCACAGTCGACGTCCTCATGGATAAGTTGCTAATAGCGAACCACCCCATCGACTTCAGGTCAAGGCTCGGAGTCGACCCCACGACACTCTCGATCGCCGACCTCCTGCTCGAGAAGATTCAGATGTGGGTCTCTTTCAGCGAGAAGGACATAAAGGACTGCCTACTGCTCCTGAAGGCCCACGAGGTGTCCGAGGACACCGACGGCGGGAACAGGATAAACGCGGGATACATAGCCAAACTTCTCTCAGATGACTGGGGCTTCTACTACACGGCGACGACAAATTTGCAGAAAATCGCCGCCCTCATGCGGGACCTAGACTCGAAGGGTCAGGAGGTCCACATCGACCCGTCGCAAATATCCGCAGAAGAGAAGGCCGGCATCACTGCCAAGGTCGAGCGCATTCTGAAATCGATTGAAGACCATCCGAAAACGATCGGATGGAAGGCGAGGTCCAAGCTGGGGACGAGGAAGCAATGGTACAGGGACGTCGAGACCCAACAAACCGTCGGGGACTTCGGGATCTGGCGCCTAAAAGAAACAACGAAGTAACAACCATTCAGCCGCAGTCGCCCACCGGGGAGACAGACTTTATCACCCCTGTCCGGTCGTTCCTCCAGTTTCCCGTCCTTGTCTCAAACTCCCAGCAAGACCTCGAGGACTGGCTACCTCTATGGAATAGGGTCGGCGATAACCGCAGGCCTCATCCCTGTGCTCAGCAAGCTGGCGCTTGTCAGCGTGCAGCCGCTCACGGTTTCTGCTCTGGTGTTCCTTGTGGCGGGCCTGATACTGCTTCTCTATCACCCGAAGGAGCGTCCAGGGAGAAAATCCGCCGGATGGATGCTGGTCACGGGGCTGATCGGCGCCGCGGTGGCTCCAGCTCTTTATCTCTACGGTATCAATCAGACATCTGCCGTCAACGCTGCCCTCCTCAGCAACGCGGAAGTCTTCTTCACAGGCGTCATCGCCTTTGTCGTATTCAAGGAGACTTTGAAGAGAAGGCAGCTCTTCGAGAGCCTCATCGTCGTGGCAGGCATAGTCGTCGTGACCACCGGCCTCGATTTCTCGAGCGTGCAACTCCTTCACGGCCTGGCAGGGAACCTGCTGGTACTTGCGGCAGGGCTTTTCTGGGCCGTGGACAACAACCTGAGCAGAGTCACGAGCCAAAAGTTCGGGCCTGTCTTCGTGGCGAAGTTCAGGAACATCTTTGGAGGCGGGTTGCTGCTGGGATTCCTGATCGCGACCTCAGCCTTTTCCTCAGTCCCCATCGCGTCCGTACCAATCCTCATCCTCTATGCCGCCGACGTCGCCCTGGCGACACTAACGTTCATGGCCGCCCTGGTACGAATCGGGGCCGTCAGGACACTCCTCGCCTTCTCCACCACGTCGATCTTCGGGTCCCTCTTCTCGGTGGTGGTGCTCGGGGAAGGTGTCACCATTATCCAGGCGACCGGCGGCGCGCTGATACTCCTCGGGGTTTATTTGATTCAAAAAAGCGAGAGTCGGTAAAAATCTCGTTGAACTCTTAAATCGACACCGCGAACGTGGCCACTCTTCAGGGCGAATAACGTGGCCAAACCCAAGCAGAAGGAGTTCGGAGTAGGAATCATCGGCTATTCGATAGGGAGAGTGCACGCCCACGGGTGGCAGGGCGTAGGCGAAGTATTCCACCCTGCGAAGGCGAAAGCAAGATTGGTTGCACTATCGGGGAGGACAAAGGAAAGGGTCCAGCTCGAGGCACAGAGGTACGGGTTCCAGAGGATCTACACCGATTGGAGGAAGCTTGTGGCAGACGACGAAGTTGACATCGTAGACAATTGTGCGCCACCGTACATGCACGCGGAGGCTACAATCGCTGCCGCCGAGAAGGGCAAGGATTTGATCTGCGAAAAGCCCATGGCCAGAAGCGCAACGGAGGCGCACCAAATGCTCCGATCAGCTGAGAAGGCCGGGGTTGCACACATGGTGGGCTACAACTACCGATTCGTTCCCGCTGTCGCTCTCGCGAAACAAATCATTGAGGAAGGGAGACTGGGGAAATTATACTATTACAAGGGTTCGTACCTGAACTCGTATGCCCACTACGAGAGCCCCGAGACCCCATTCGACTGGCACCACTCGTCAGAATTGTCGGGATATGGGGCTCTAGGAGACCTCGGCACTCACGCCATTGACATGGCCAGGTTCCTCGTCGGCGAGGTGAAGTCCGTCCAGTCGATGTCAAGAAACTTCGTCAATTCTCGTCCGGACAAGAGGGGGTCGAGCAAGAAGGTCAAAGTCGACGTCGACGACGTCACAGTGTCTGTGCTCTCTTTAAAGAACGGTGCCGTCGGCCTTCTTGAGGCCTCCTGGATGACTCCAGGGAGGAGGGACTTCCTCGCATTCGAGGCCCACGGGTCCAAGGGCTCTTTGATGTTCAACCTCGAGAGATTAAACGAGCTGGAAGTGTATCTCCCGTCGGAGGACTCTAAGCTCGAAGGTCCGAGGAACGTCCTCGTCCTAGGAAAGGAACACCCGTTTATGACTCGCTACTGGGCAAACCAAGCCGGGGGATTTTCCTGGGAGAACAGTTTCACCAACGAGTTGAACCACTACCTCGAATGCCTAGTTGACCGGAGGTCAGTCTCCCCGCAGGGTGCCAGCTTCCTCGACGGGTACAAGAATTGTTTGATCATGGACTCGATCGTCGAGTCGGCGAAGAAAGGGAAGAGAGTCGAGATTGAAGCGTAAGAGTTCGCTCGCG
>DATGVR010000062.1:0-7930 GCA_035300255.1 Nitrososphaerales archaeon | reverse complement strand
AGACGCGGCTGCTTCAACCTTCTACAACCAGGCGTCGAATACCTATGTCGTCGATGGGAAACAGACGACCGCGGCAAAGCTGGAGGACTTCTACTCTTCGCTCAACGATGAATATGGTTTGCTCACCATCGAAGACCCTTTCGAAGAAGAATCCTTCGATTCTTTCGCTTCAATCACACGGAGACTCGGCCCGAGCACCAAGATCATCGGGGACGACATTTACGTGACGAACGTCAGTAGAATTCGCCGTGGTGTGAAGGCCAAGGCAACGAATGGGATTCTCATCAAGTTGAACCAGATTGGTACCGTGTCGGAGACAGAAGATGCAATCAAGCTGGCCCAGAAGGCAAAGTGGTGCGTCGTGGTCTCGCATCGCTCCGGCGATACTGAGGACCCCTTCATCGCGCACCTGGCCACGGCCTTCGGTGCGGATTTCATCAAGACTGGCGCGCCAGCCAGAGGTGAAAGGGTAGCCAAGTATAACGAGTTGATTAGAATCGAGGAGGAACTCGGCTCGAGGGCCTCGTACGCAGGAAAACGATTCTAGGAAGAGTCGAGCGCAGGGGGTGGGATATTCGCCCACCCTCAGGGACCGTTCAAGTCCGGCCCTGTTTGGGGGTGGGATTCGAACCCACGAGTCCCGTTAGAGACACAGGCTTAGCAAGCTTGCGCCATTTCGGCTGCGCCTTACCAGGCTCCCCGTCAGAGGACTCTAGGCTACCCCTGCAC
Source organism: Nitrososphaerales archaeon (assembly GCA_035300255.1). Classification (GTDB taxonomy): domain Archaea; phylum Thermoproteota; class Nitrososphaeria; order Nitrososphaerales; family Gagatemarchaeaceae; genus UBA183. The sequence continues at coordinate 7,201 of DATGVR010000062.1, read as the reverse complement.
GAGACCCGAGCCGATTCTTGGCTGATAAAAACGTAAGCGGCGGCGGACCCTTCGGAGTTCCCCATCACTCTCCGCCCCCATTTCATCGGACGGGGAATCCCCCACGTAGACGAGGCAGCGTGGCCGCGTCGCCATAGGGCTGCTCCCTCCCGGACCTCGCCCGGTTCGGCAATTAAGAGTCAGGACCTCTCCTTCGAGAGGACTGCCCCTCGTGGCCGCCCGCCTCGGCGTGAGTTCGTCTTCCCTGCCCGGTGCGGGTGACGAGGAAGATGGCTTTACCCGAAGGTTGCTGGCGCCGCATGAAGCCGGTTTCGGCATTCTGGAAGACGGCTACCCTTCCTGCCCTACCCACCGCCAAGGGTTCGCGAACTAGGGTCCGTATTTAACGTGCTCCTCGATTGTGGCTTTCATCCTGCACACGTTGCAAAGGCCGTTGGAGGAGGGCTTGCCGCAGCTGGAGCACGGGACGGACTTCTTATCCGAGGTCCCGGCATAATGAGAGATTACGTCGAGACTCGAACTGAGTAGGACGTTCTTGATCCCCGGATGGTTCGCCTCCATGGTGTTGAGGTAGTCGCGGACCTCGCTCCTGAGGCCCTCGTGCATATAGGGGCAGCTCACGCTCTGGAAAGGCAGACCAGTTTGGTACGCGAAGAGGGCTACCTCCTCCTCGTAGATCTCCATGAAGGGCTTGACCCTCCTTACCGGGAAGGTGTCGTCGGAGTAAGATGGGTCCAGCCAGGCGAGGCGGGCGACGTCCCCATGCATCAGGTTCATCATGAAGGTCTGAATGTAGTCGTCCAGGTTGTGTGCTGTGGCGACGACGGTCGCTTCCACCCTGACTGCTGCTTCGTCGATGGCCCTCCTTCTGAAGACCCCACAGAAACTGCAGGAGGAGACATCGCGTTCATCCTTCCAGTCGAGGGCCTCGTCCAAAGTGAATCCGAAAAGTTCCTTGTACGACAGTACGATGTGCTCCAAGCCCAGTTCCTTAGTTAGGGATCGGGCGTGATCCAGGGCCTCGTCGCGGTAGCCGGCGACCCCCTCGTCAATGGATATCGCTACCATCGAGTTTTGGCGAGGGCCGTAAACGTCTGAGATTACCCTGAGAAGTGATAGACTGTCCTTCCCCCCAGAAACAGCGACCGCCACCCTATCGCCCTTGGCTATCATGTGATACTTTGAAACCGTTCTTCTCGCCTTGTCTGTGATAGAGTCCTTGAAGCATGAAGTGCAGAGGGTCTCCCCAGAGTACCGCCGCGTGTAGAAGGGTCTTCCCCCGCACCTTGTGCACTCTGTCAATTGCGGGTGCCCGAGGCCAGTTGTCTGGTATTAAGCATGAACACTTAAAGCGACACCGGAATCCGCGAGTTTCAAATGGGCTCCGAGGAGTACAAGAGGTTCGAGTTCCACTACGGCATCGTCCTTCTCAGGACCCGCCGGTTTCAGTCGCTGATGGACAGGCTCGGCGCGAACAGAATTTCGAAACCCGTGGGTTGGTTCCTCCTATACGTGATGCCGGTGGCCGCAGCTCTTGGATTCTTCCTGTTCCTGAGTCAACTTTCGATCCTACTGTCCCCGAGGGGGCCGGCCATTGCGAGCTATGTCAGAACCCTTAGTCCCTTGGCCAACCTAGGCCTTCCGGGAATCAACCCCTACATCCCCATCGTAGACGGCTGGATAGCCCTAATCGTGGCCATGGTCATCCATGAGGGGGCCCATGGAATTGTGGCCAGGAGTCTCGGCCTCCCGGTGAAAGCTTCTGGGCTCCTGTTCTTCCTTTTCCTCCCGATAGGCGCGTTCGTCGATGTCGATGAAAACGCGCTCAAGGTGGCCAAGGCCTCTTACTCAGCCAGGGTTCTCGCCGGAGGGGCAGGAATCAACCTTGTCTTCGGCGTAATCTGCCTCATAATCTTGGTCGCGATCGTCGGTGCGTTTTCCCCAGCAGCGTCCGGCGCGGGCATCATCAATGTCGGCACCGGCACTCCCGCCGGAAATGCAGGGGTGAAGCCGGGAGACATCATCACCCAGGTGAACGGGGTGGGCATTACAGACCTGAATTCAGTTCTCGGCCCCAATACCACCTTGAAGGCGGGCCAGTTCGTGAATCTGACCGTCTACAGGAACGGGAATCTACTCCAACTCACCAAGGTTCAGTTGGCATGCTGTGACATAATCGAGAACCTCCAAACTAAACAGAACATATCGTACCCCTACATCGGGGTCGCCCAGATTACAAAGTCGGACCTCACGACTACGGTTTCGAAGTACGTTACGCCACTGGACAATCCTTGGCAATACGTGTGCATACCTACGATCCCGGTGTGCCAAGCCAGGGTGCCGTTCTCAGACTCTCTGGGGGTGTTCTACTCATCTCCACTGGGTTCCGCAGCCGTCCCGCTCGCGAACCTGATGTACTGGTTCTTCTTCCTCAACTTCAACCTGGCCATTTTCAACGCCCTGCCGATTTATCCCCTCGACGGCGGGCAGGCCTTCGCCGTGGGGGTCAAGGCCCTGGGGAGAGGGAAGTTGACGGAGACGACTCTCATGAGGATAACTGGAATCGCGACCGTGGCAGTGATCACCATGCTCTTCGGAGTAATAGCAGGGCCTTACCTGTACAGCATCTTCTGACAGTGTTGCCCGTTAAATATCTGGTTCGTATATTCGATGGATGCTCGACGTCCAGCCCCCTCCGGGCGCGGCTAACCTGATTCAGCAGCTTGCCCAGCAGTTCGCCTCGACGATGACCGTGGTGCTTACGACCGTCGACACGACAGTGATGGATTTGACGAGAGTTGCTTACGTTTCACTGCTGATGCTTGGCCTCCTTCTCTACTTCACTCACGTCGAGAGGCGCCTGGGGAAAGACCTCATCAAGGGCGGGGTCGCCCTTGCGGTAATCCTGGAGTTTGTGTTCCCGGTCCTCAGTAGGCTCTGAGGGCGTATCTAAGAAGAGCGACGATCCCCCCAAAGGATGAAATCTGCTTGCCGAACTCCATCGACGAATCGGCGAGATAGACCGAGCCTCCCTGTTCCTCGACGGTGTTGAGGACCTCTACCAGGCCCTCTTCGTCGACCCCCGAAGCGAAGACGTTGTCTGAGACTGCGCAAGCTTCCACCGCGCCGGCGGCCGCTGCCTCCTTTACTCTCGGCAACGAATAGGCGACCTTCGGGTCAAGCATCGAAATTCGCTTGACGACTTCGGCGACAAGCTGCTGAATCTCTATGATCAGGGACCCCTTCGCAAGGGCCTGAAAGGACTCGGTCTTGATCAGCGCGCGCACACCGTCGGCCCCTGTCAGGTCGAGGCCCTCGACAGCGCTCACCACATGGGAAGGAAGGCGCGTTCTTGTTTGATTGGCGATTAGATTCTTGAAATTCCCTGGACCTCCAAGCACAATCTCGTCCCCTTCCTTGACGACTTGCGCGATGATGCCTACGACCTTGGATATGTAGGGACGGGAGCTCTGCTCGTCACCCTGCTTGCCCCCGAGGCCCGATTCGATAGTGGTGGCCACGGACAGGTGAGACCCGCTGAGCGTCCCGATGCCAGCCTCTCGTCTGTCGACTGCAACGAGAAGAAACCGCTTTGATGTGCCTTTTGACGGACGGATAAGACGTTTCTGCAGCGTGCTCCATACCTTCTTCCTGAGTGTCAACGAGTGTCCCGGTGAAAGGATAACCGAATGAGAGCCTGCCTTGGTGACGCTCTCGTCGCTCGCTTCGATTATGGTTCCGCGGACCCTAATCCTTTCCAGGCTGTTGTCCAGGTGCGCCTCTTCCACAGAAAGTGCGATGGTCACCTTGACTCTCTCTCCCTTGTCGGGCCTGGAGAACTCGTCTTCCCTTTTGACTATTCTAGAACTTCGGGTGACAAGGACATCCCCCTTGGATATGAGCCGTCTGAGCGTCCACAGGTCCTCGGCGGATTCGATTGTAAGAGAGCACTGGCCGTGCTTGGGGTTGAACTCTGTGACTATCAACGGCCCGGGCTACTCGAGGCCTAGGTCGCGGAACGTTCCAATCCTGACGTCGTCAGGCACTTGGTTCAGCTCGCCGGTTCTATGACCGATTATTCCCTTGACTCCGACCTTGGCAGCTGACTCGACGAGCCTCTGGGTTACTATTCCGTCGAATATCAGGTACTGGGCCCCGCTCGTCCCCTCCATCTTCTGGACCAGCTCGCTTATTGGGAATCTCCCGATCTCCTGCAGACTCTGGTCGAGAAGCACAGCTTCCAGAGTCCCGTTAAGACTCGAGTAGAGCTCGCGCGTTTTAGCAACGACGGGCTCCTCGGCCTCTTCCGTTGCCTTGGGGATTGCCCTCTCGGCCGACCTTTCCCTTCTGGATGATGGGAGAGGCTCGACCTTCTCAGCCCTAAGCATGTTGATTACTTCTATTGGGGTGAGGTCCTCGACCTCTTTGCCCGGTGGGGCCCTAACGATCTTCTCAACTCTCACTACCTGGGCAAGCTCCTTCTCGATGAGGTCGCCGCCTCTGTCTCCGTCGAGGACTGCGATCACACGCTTCTTCTTGCCAAGCTCGATTATGGAATCAGGGACGCTGGTACCTTCGAGGGCCACGACGTTTTCAATACCTGCCCTAAGGAACAGTACGACATCGGCTCTGCCTTCGACGAGATAAACGAGGTCTGATGAGTAGACACCAGGACCTGCGGGAAGGTTCTCCAGGCCGTAGTTGATTACCTTCGCTCTCTTGGTGGACTCTGTGACATCTTTGAGAGAGTTCTCCCCCTCGCTTGAGGTCTTCGAGCTCCAGTCTCTTACTATGATCTTGGCCCTGTCAACGATCTGCTTCCGCTTGACAGCCCTGACGTCCTCGATGGCCCCGACTGTGAAGCGCGCACTACACGGACCTACTTTGTCTACGCTTTCAACGGCGGCTGCGATAAGCGCTGCAGTGCCGATGTCAGTCGACATCGGGATGATGACTTCTCCTCTCGTTTTGTCATTCTTCGACTCAAGGTTGATCTCAATTCGACCCACCTTCCAGCTCTTTTGGAGCTCGTTGAGGTTCATTTCAGGGCCGAAGAGGCCTTCGGTCTGCCCGAAGATCGCGCCGATAACGTCCGCCCTTTCGACTACTCCGTCTACCTCAAACCTCAGTTTGACTAGATACTTTACTATACCTGAATCTGGCAATCCAATTCACTCGGTTCACTTCTGTTTCACTCGTTGCTTAACGGTCTTAATCGTTAATTGAATTCAAGCAAAAATCTCGGGGATATAAACCTCGTGGTTTCTGGCTCTGTTTAGTGGACGTTTCGTCGCTTCTAAATTCCTCTTGTCAAGCGTCGGACCCAAACCCAGCGTTGCTCCGAAGTCCGTAACCCACTGCCCTGTCGGTTGATATGTGGCCCAACCATCCGAGGATTGGCCAATATGGGGTTCCAAGGACAAGCCACAGCGCAGCGAACGCCAGTCCCCAAGTCAGAACAGTGTGAAACACGTTGTAGAGATAGCTTCCCCACCTTGGCCACTCCCTCCTTTTAGACGAGAGCCCGATTGGAATGAAAGCGACCAAGTCTGGGAAGATCGCCCAGAAGATTGTCGACGGCCAATCGAGCCCTCCAAGGTAGAGCCATTTGTAGAACAAGTAGGCAAGGATTACTACCGTGACTGCGGCGTATTCTGACCGGTAAAGCCTGGAGCTTGATGGTTGAAAGTCAGGCCCAAAACTGCGTCTTTCAGGCGTTGAACCTCACCACCTTGGTTTCTGTCCATTCATGCCCGCAGCGTGTCACTTGAAACTTCGCTTTTCAACACCTGTTTCGTAAAAAGGTCGATGACACATCGGGCAGAGTTGCTCATGATTCGCTTTAGCCTCGCTTTAATCCTCCGGAAGAGCGAATCTTGAGAGGTTCTCGACCTGTAGGAAGATCCCGCGCGATGCAATCTTAAGTCGCCGGCGCTCGCGCATCGAGGTCCTGAACCCTTCATGAGGAAGTCGCTTGAGATATCGCGATGCGAGGACCGCACCTTCCCTATCCAGGTCGGTGAGTATGATTACCTTCTTCGCCCCGTCGAATGCGGAAATCCCCTTTCTCCCCACTGATGAAATTGTAACCAATTTTCCGATGAATCCGAGCTTCCGCAGGGCTCTCGCATCTCGCTTCCCCTCAACCAAGAGGGACCATCCATCCTCGGATAGGACATTCAAGTCTGCCACGAACCCTTCAAGATATTCCCCGAAGGCCTGATACAGCTTCTCTCGTTTGTCAATCAATCCGCTCGCGCTCCCTTGGAGAATGTTGCCCGTCTCTGACAGCCCGGATCATGTCCCAGCATTCTGCGGGGTCCATCACCTAGCCTCTTCAACGGGCAAACGGCTTTCGTCTGTCGCACGACTGGGTAAACCATCCGCTCATCATAGCGTTTCCGCCTTCGCAGGTGGCCGTTTGCCGCGCTTTAGAACGAAAGCCGTCTGTTCCAGAAGACTGTCGGCGCTATTTTAGGAGTTCGAACAATTGCGTAAGGTTGACTTCGAATCCCGAGACGGGCACGCCTAAGCCGAAGGCCTCGATGGACTCGGGCTTTACTTCTCCGACGTAGCCCATTTGAGCATCGTCCAGGCCGACACTGGCGGACCTCCCAGGCGTAAAGGCCCAGTGTTCCCCCTCTGGGGTGGCGGCTTCCTTTCCCAGCATGGTCCGGCATGCTGACTCCAGGTACATCTTGGCTTCGGTGTACGACGAATGGGAATGGGCGACGAGGCAACCGAGGTGCCAAGATTCCGAAACTCCATCTTTGGTTCTTGCGAAGACACGCCCTATCTCGAAGACTCTTTGCGGGTAGTCCGACTTGACGTTCCCGGAAAGGGCGGCCATCAGTGTTGGCAGGAGCGCATCTCTGAGCGCGGAGTGCTCAGTGCTCCTCGGATTGTGGACCATAATCCTAGCCGAAGAAGACCTGCCGAATTTGGAGTAGAGGGATTTCTCGTCGGTCAGTTCGAACGTCATCAATTCTATCATGCCTGACCCAGCCATGATGGTTGCGACCGAGTCCAGAAACTCCTCGAAGGTGTTGAAAAGACCAGGACGTTTGCTTGGAGGATAGACGGGCTCGATGCGGTCTATGCCGTACCCCAGAGCTACTTCCTCCGCGATGTCGACAGGATGAAGAAGGTCAATCCGGTATCTTGGGCATATGGCCTTCTTCCCTTTGACTCCAATACGGCT
>DATGVR010000061.1:0-19127 GCA_035300255.1 Nitrososphaerales archaeon | reverse complement strand
TGGCCGACGTTGACAGGGCCCTTCGGTTGAACCAGGGTGACTGAGACCCCGCGAGGTAACACACGCGTCCTTTATCGACCAATGATAAAGCCCTCACGGCTGACCTGGCACGCGGCAGAGTTCGTGGACCTCTTCGGGAGTTAACGAGTAGACTCTTTTCCGGCCATGGCCTCCTGCTCCCTCCATCCCGAGTTCGGACAGAGCGGAGTCCACTTGTCTTCGTCTGAGCGAGAAAAGGCGAATGATTTCCGCTACTTCCTCGTCGGAAACTAGAAGCTTCGGAGTGAACGAGACGATGACAGAGTTGACCCTGGGTTGCGGAGAGAACGACTTCCTAGTAACTCTCTCCAGCACTTTGATGTCGAAGGCCATCTGCGCCAGGGCTGAGATTCCCCGGTAGTCTCTTGCGCCTGGGTGCGCCGTTATCTTCCTGACGAAGTCTTCCTGCAGCACGACGATGGCCCTTTCGAAGTCGGCCCCGCAAAGCCATTCGATGAACCTCGCCGACTCTGAGTATGGGAGGCTCGAAACAAGGACGTTGAAGCTCGGTCTTTGCTTGAACGCATCGCCCAGGTGGATCTGGGCATTTGATAACCTGGCCGAAGCTACGGTCTCGTCGTAGTTCCGCCTGTCTACTTCGTACCCCTCAAACTTGGCCCCCAGCCCAGCCAGTTCTCTGGTCAGCGCTCCCTTACCCGTGCCGATCTCCAAGACTCTATCGGAGGGCCTGATCTGGGCGAGCTCAACGATCCTGCAGATGACTTCCCCGTCGACGAGGTAGTGCTGCCCGAGGCTTCGCCTTTTCATTTACTTCTTTACGAAGATGCTGACCCGGGAATCGCCCGAGAGTTCCTCGACGATTCTCTTGGCAATCATCTTCGCCGGTTCGCGGAGCCCCACCCTCTTCTGGACGTCGTCAAAGCTCGTGAACGACTGCTTCTCTCGCATGTCCACTATCTCCTTCATGAAGGTCTTCCCGATTCCTGGGATCAGTTCGAGGCCGTGCAGCCTAGGCGTCAGCGGCTGCAGGTCGTTGAAGTAAGCTACGTACTTGGCCTCGTTCTCCTTCACCAGTTTCTCCGCGACCGATGGTAGAGTGCTCTTCGCTTCGGGCGTGAGCTCTTCATACGTCAGCTTCCCCAGTACGCTGATTATCTTCTCACGGCCCTCCTTGCCAATCTTGACCTTCTCCCCCATCTCGAAGTTTTGGTTCTCCATGCCCAGCAACTCCAGGAGGGTCAGCCTGTCCTCCCCGATCGCCTGGACCATGGGCCCTTCCCTACCCTTGATCACCACGGACTTCCCCCTTGGGAGGAAGTCTAGCGCGTAGGCAGACTCTTCATACTTCTTGTCGGCTGGCATCATTTCCCGGAATTGGCACCTCTTGGGACTGGCCTAGTTTGAGTGGGGCCTCTCGGTGCGGAAAAGAATCTCGAGTCGCATCTGCATGCTCCCTGTTTCCCCAGTGGAGTTTGGCGCTGCCTTGTTATTTAATGCTACGCTGTTTCAGTTCTTTGAATGGAGTATCTTCAGTATCTTCTCAAGCGTTTCAGTGGAGAGCAGTTTCCTCCACCCGGAAGTGAAGGTCCTGAGCTCTTCGATGGACTTTGGCATTATGTTCACCAGCTCCACAGACTCTTCTTCGCTGAGGCCACACTCTGTCTCCAGCTCCTTTCGGAGCTTCTTGGCGCTGTCCGATGGGGCCTTCGAAAACTTGGTCGTGTAGTCGAGGGTTCGTTTCTGAATCTGGTCCGCCTTCTCCAGGTCGATTTTCTGCAGGATTTGGTTTGCCTCGGGTATGGTGAGCAGCTTCTTGTCAGCCTTCTCCGACATCAGCTCCCCTCCATGCGGACGATGTGCTCCTTCCTCGCAATCAGTGTCTTGACCTTGTGCCCGACAGGTACATCTATGGTGACGGCCCTCCTCCCCACTTTGGTCACGATGCCGACGAGCCCGTTGAACCTTCTGTGAGGCATCCCCTTGACCTGAGCCGGGTCTATCTTGATGACAACTTTGTCGTTCGGCGAGTATTCTACGAGCAGGCTGCTCAGCCCCTTCTTGGTCGACGACCTCAGAAGCGCTCTAGTCCTTCTTCTGAATCCGTGTGATTTCGGCAAATTCGAATTTCCCCGTTTCCTTGACTCCGCAGATGTCAAAACTGCGGCAGACGACTTCAGTTTTTAAGACTTCCGACACCGACGGTGAAACGAGCTCGCCACTGACGAACCTCTTGACCGGTAGGCCTCCGTCAAGCTCTGCGTCGACAAAAAGCGCCCTGCCCCTGGCTGTGGCCGACGCCCTGTAGACCGTCTTCGTCGTCGGTCTGTTGTGGGGCCTCTCGAACCGGACCTCCGCCCTCCGGAACCTCGTCCGCAGTTCTGCCAGACTCTCCGCGCTTACTTTGGAGGCGGCTGTCCCCCTGATCTTGGTTGAGAACCTGAAAGATGGGAGACGGACGGGCTTCGCCGGGAGCATCCTCCCGGACGAAACAGCCACTGTCCCTCCTCTGAACCTGACCCCGAACGCCTTCGGGAACCTCCTCTTCCTGGGGCTCTTGACGTCCGCGACGAACGGCCTCCCCGAGGAGGAGACCACGCTCTCCCTGTCTTCGCTTCCAAGCCACGAGAAGGTCATCTTGTCGCTCCCGCTGAAGCCGGCAAGTTTCCTCCGCAGGAGACCCTCAACGCTGGGTTTCTGTTCGAAGCCTGTGTTGCGGCACTTCTTGCACCCTCCCCCGCCGCAGTCACCGCAAAGCTCCCGCCGCTGCGAAACGCCTGCCGGCTTGGTGTATCTCCCATAGTAGAAGAGGGGCCTGGACGTACCCGAGACTTTCCCGGCCCCGAAATCCACCAGGAGGGCAAGGTCGGGCCTCTGCCTGTCGACGCTCCTGCCTAGGGCCTTGGATACGTCCCCTGCGACGAGCCTCGCGGCCTGCGTCTTGATCGTCTCGTCCCCCTTCAGCTTCAGGTTCGACCTCAATTCGTCCTCTCTTTCTTGGACCCCTTCGGGGACCGAGACCCCTATTGAGAAGGTGCGGAATTCGTACCGCTTCGCTGTCCTGGCCGCCGCCCCCGCCATCCGACTGACTTTGTCCATCATCCCAGTGCATATGAAACACTCTCTCCCGGCCACGACCTCGAACCCCAGGGCTCCGCCCCCCTGTCTTTCCGAGCACAGCCGGCAGAGCCTGTAGCCTTGCAACCTAAGCCACCCTACTGGTCGCCCATCCGCCGCATCATCTGCCTGAGTTCGCGGCCCTTGCTCGTCTTGACGAGGGTCTTCATCTGCTTGTACCTCGTCAGGAGCTCCCGAACGTCCTTGTCGCTCCGGCCCGAACCCTTCGCTATCCGCCTCAGCCTTGAAGCGTTGATGTTCTCGGGGTTCGTCTTTTCGTCCTCAGTCATCGACTGGATGATCGACTTGTAGACCTTCACCCTGCCCTCCGCCTTGTCCAGTTCCTTGACGTCGACCTGCCCGGAGAAGCCGGGGATGTGGTCCAGGACCTTCTTCAGGGACCCGAACTTCTTCATCTGCTCGAACTGTGCCAATAGGTCGTTCATGGTCATCTTCCCGCTCATCAACCGCTGGGTCATCTTCTCGTCAACGACGACCTCTGCGTCCTTGACCATGTCCATGAGAGCCTTCAGGTCCCCCATGCCTAGGAGCCTGCCGACGAACCTGGTCGGGACGAACTCCTCCAGGTCGTCTATCCTCTCTCCTGTCCCGATGAAGAAGATCTTGGCCCCGGTAGCGGCCGACGCGGCCAGAGCGCCGCCTCCCTTGGCCGCCCCATCCAGCTTGGTAACGATGATCCCTCCGACGGGCGCCGCCTGGTGGAAGGCAAGCGCTTGGTTGTAGCACTGCTGGCCTATTGTCCCGTCGATCACGAGCATCGTCGCGTCGGGCTTAACAACCCCCACCACTTCCTTCATCTCCTGCAGGAGCCCCTTCTCCTCCTTGTGCCTCCCTGCAGTGTCTATGATTATCAGATTCTTCGACCCCTCGAACTTCTTCCTTCCCTCCCTCGCGATCTTGACCGAGTCCTTCTCCCTCTCGTCACTGAATACGTCCGCCCCCGTCGATGCGACCAGGGTCTTCAGCTGGGCCACGGCGCCCGGCCTGAAAGTGTCGGCCGCGACCACTCCGACCTTGAATCCGCGCTTGGAGTACAGGCGGGCAAGCTTCGCAGCCGTCGTGGTCTTCCCCGAACCCTGTACGCCGAGCATCACGAGCACGTTGGTCTTGTCCTTGCTGAGCTGCAGGCCCCCTTCGCCCCCGAGGAGGCGTGCTAGCTCTTCGTAGAGTATGGAAACGACCTGGTCCTTTTTCGTGATGCCGGCGGAAGGCTTCTCCTCCAGAGCCCTTTTCTGTACCCGCTCAGTCACCTCGAGGGCTATCCTGACGTTGACGTCAGACTGGATGAGGGCCCTTTGCAGGTCGCGGACGAATTCCTTGACGGCCTTCTCGTCGACAGTGTTACTTTTCAGAATCTTCGAAACCGCACTTTGCAGTCCTTCCCTTAGTGAATCTAACATCTCTAATTCAAGTCGCCTTTCGGTTCTTTAAGAGGATTAACGCACAGCGAAGTCGCATCGCATGGTCAAGACGACTTCATGAAGTGAGTTCAGCAATGGGTCGAAAGTGCCTAATTCGCTGGAAAAGTAAACGCGTCTCTCTCCACAAAAGCGGGCTTGGCACTTGCCAGAACCCTTTGCAAATGTAAGGCGAACTCCTCTGTACGCTTCGACTAGGCGCATATTCCGATCATGGTATGGCTTCATTAAACGTGGTTTGTACATTGACTACGACCAATCCTGGAAGTCCTCATGCTGTGGATGTTACAGGATGCAGCATTCAAATTCAACAGAACGAATTTCCCGCGGGTGGTAATCAGACAGGGATTGAAGGAATACCGGGCGGAAACACCAGATCCCTGACCCAAGATAGCGTATTCATCTGCACAATAGCACATGGGCAGCCGTCCACAGGGTCGTTCGTCTATCTCAACATTCGGTTCAGCAGTGGTGCCACGATTGGTATCGGTCCATACATTTGGAAGTAAGCGAACTATCGCCAAAAAGTAGGTCGCTATCTCTCGGTAGAGGGAGAAGCTTTACGCTTGACTCGTCTTAGAAACAAGTAAAATCCGATTGCTGAAACAGGCAGCAAGGAGATTCCGACATATGCAATAGCGACATTGTATATCCATAGAGGATAGCAGTAGTCATCTACGGTGGTACAGGAACGACCAACGTATACTGCGATAAGGAGCAGGATGGTTGCGAAAACCAAGATTATCTCTGAGACCCATCCAAGGGTCTTTGTGTTCAAGCTGACTCACCTTCGTGAAAAGGCGTTTTTAGTGATTCGGGGTGGTCGAGGCGTGCTACTCCTGCCTTGCTACGGTTACGGAGCTCATGGTAACGGATTAGTTTGAAACCCAAAAAGGAATCCTTGTCTTGAGAGTCGGCGTATTGTTCAGCGGCGGAAAGGACTCGACCTATTCAGCATGGCTCGCGTCAAAGAAGGACGAGCTTGCCTGCCTGGTCACCCTCTTTCCGAAATCAGACATGTCATTCATGTTCCACTACCCTGACTTGGAATGGACGAGCCTGCAGGCCGAGGCCATCGGGGTCCCCCAGCTGACAGGACAAACAGAGGGGGTCAAGGAGGAGGAGCTCACAGACCTAGAGAAGACGCTCGCGAGTGCGAAGTCCAAGTTCGGATTGGGAGGCATCTACACGGGGGCCCTCGCCAGCATGTACCAGAAGAGCAGGGTCGAGAGGGTCTGCAAGAACCTCGGTCTGGAATGCATCTCCCCGCTGTGGGGGGTCGACCCTCAAGCGCATCTGAGACGCCTTGTCAAAGACGGCTTCGCCGCAATGGTGGTCAGCGTGTCGGCGCTGGGGCTGGACCAGGGCTGGCTCGGACGGATTTTGGACGGACAGGCCGTCGACGAGCTGGTGGCCCTCGGGGCGAAGTTTAGGTTCAACGTAGGCCTCGAAGGGGGCGAAGGGGAGACCTTCGTGCTCGACTGCCCCCTCTTCAAGAAAAAGGTCGAGGTCCAGGAGTCGACCAAGCACTGGCGCGGGGACTCTGGCTATCTCCAGATTTCAAAGGCAACACTCGTGCCGAAGGCCTGACGCAAAAGCCTAAATCAGAAATCGCCGACATGCGTCTGCTCTAGATGAAGGGGTTTTCGGGAAGAGCCGTCTGAGACATCCGATGAAGAGCCAAACCGTCGATAGAGCACTCTTGTTTGCCATCAAACGCGGTAGATAATCAAGCTCGAAACAGGAAGACAAAACGGGGCGGAGAGCCCCAAAGGCTCTCCTCAGACTGCTAGTGTGTTTACCGGGGGTGCCACAGTTCTTGCTTTGGACCTCGACCTCAGGGCCAGGTAGCCGACCGCGATTCCTGCAACAATGATCGCAGCCGCTGCTTCCCAGACTGCGAGTGAAAGATATGCTGGAGTCGGTCCAATGGTGATCGAGTCGCCTGATGCGTTGGCGTATCCCTGGACTGCTACCTCTCCAGATGGGTCAGAGACCGCAGAAAGCGAGTACTTCTGGCCGTTGTAGTTTATCGACGCACTGAAGGTTGTTTGGCCGGAAATCGTCTTGGAGAAAGTTGTTGTGTTGGTCAGAGAGTTGTAGTTCTTTGTCCACGAGCTCAGAGGAGAGTTGAGGGCTGAGAAGTTGAGCGTCGGCCTGCTCCAGATGTCGCCTCCACCGAAGGAGTTGGAAAGGAACCCTAGAGCTATTTGGTGTGACCCCAAGGAATACTCCATGGCCGAGCCGACCAGGTTGATATCGACCGGGTGGTTCTCCAGTTCGACGTCCATCGCGCCCTGGACCATGAATGACCTCCATCTCAGGTCGGCTTTCACCGTATGGTTGACCACGCTGAAGACTCCAGACACCCATGCCGTGATGTGGGTCATCTTGTTGACGACCAAAGCCGTTGCATTGCCCTTGGTCGAATAGTCAAGCGAGACTGTCATGTTCTTCACCGAGATGTGGCCGTCATGGTAGGGGAAGCTGCTCTGCAACTCCTCTACGCCTGACGTGCCGCCTGCGAAGGACCCGTTCAGTTTCAACGATGAGCTGACGCCCTTGAGGTAGGTGGCCATCGTAGACGTGGCGGGATACGTGAATACGATCTTTGTAGTGCTGACGCTGTCAATCTTGGCCAACTTCGTGTTAGGGTTCAGCGTGACCTTGAGGGTCGAAGCATAGGCCAGCGGGGCCATTGAAATGAGTAAAATTGCTAGTGCTGTGAGAGGAAGGATTCTCTTTGCCGCTGTTTTCATAGCGGGACCAATCTTCCTGTTTGAGGTTAAACCAACGCTTTTGAACGCAAATTAAGAACAATGCAACTGGGCGCTAGCTTCCGCCCTTCACGCGCATGATTCGGTTCCGGCCCATCATGGACCAGTACTCGACCTCGACCCCGGGCGTCAGAGGCCCGTTCAATTCTGCCATCTCCTCAGCCGAAGGCTTCGGGGTCTCCAGGACCTCGAAGGTGGCCAGGTCCATGATCTGAACTGTGCCGTCCATGATCGATGTCACCTGACCGGACCTCTTGTCGATCATGGGAATGTCAATCCTGGATTCAGCCGGCGAAACGTAGCTCTTCTTTGCTCCGGTGAATAGTGAGATGGCGACGAGCCTGATCTTTGCGCTTCCGTGCTTTCCAGGCTTGAAGTGGTCTCTGCTTACCACCTTACAAGGCTCGCCGTCAATGATGATGTAGCTTCCTTCTTTGACGCTCCCTAGTTCAGCAGGTCGACTCAAATATTAACCGCTCGTGCCTTTTTGTCCAAACTAATTAAGTCTGAGTTGGGTTTCATGGAACCCAAGAGCCAAAGAAATCATGGAGTTGGTAATTCGCAACGACGAAAACCAAACAAACTAAATAAACATCCAAACCGAAGACCAACTGCACTGTTTGATGACACCACGGGCGCGGACGGAACCTAGTTTCTGCTCAGGTTAGATTGAAGGCACCAGTATTTGTCTGAACCAGCATACGTCCTCGATTCCACAGCTTTCTATGCAGGGATTCCCTACCAGGGCAGCGGTCGCTACTACACGACCTACCTCGTCCTCGAGGAGGTCAAGCACCACAATGTAGGTTCTTCCCTGATCCACACACGGGTCCAGGTGACCGAGCCTTCCCCCGAATCCCTTGACAAGGTACGAAGCACGGCGATTAAGACTGGAGACATCGGGGCCCTCTCGCAGACAGACGTCTCCCTCTTGGCGCTGGGGCTGGACCTGAAGAACGGGGAAGGCGGGGTCAACATAGTGTCTGACGATTTCGCCGTCCGCAACGTCGCCGAAGTTCTCTCTATCCCTCTGGCGCCCACGGCCATGAAAGGAGGGGAGTGGAAGAACATAACATGGAAGATCTACTGCCGGGGATGCGGGAAGAGCTACACCAACCCGAAGCTGACGGTCTGCCCCGTGTGTGGGACCAAGCTTGAACGGAAGGCTACAACCAGCTGAAGTGTCAGCCTATCCTAATTCAGAAGCTTCTAACATATTCTAGAATCATACCTCAAAAGTTAACTACACTATACCAACCAACTCAACAATTACTACTAGGTTTAAATAGGCGGGATACCCCCAATTGGTTGTATAGTGAGATAATATGAGATACCCTAGAACATCTGCACTACAGGTTTCGGACAAATGCCCCCAGTGTGGCAAGCGGACACTGGTCGAAGACGCCAATACGGGCGAGCTTTCATGTAGCAACTGCGGCTTCGTGGTCACCGAGCACTCAGTCGACCAGGGCCCAGAGTGGCGCAACTTCAGCGATGAGAAGGGAGAGGACAGGGCGAGGGGAGGTGCACCCATATCTATTACATACAGGGACATGGGACTCTCGACGATGATCGGCAAGTCGAACAGGGACGCTTCAGGCAGGACCTTCGACTCCCCCATGCGCAGCTCCATTGACAGACTAAGGAAGTGGGACAACAGGTCGCCAGCCTTCGGCAATAAGGAGAAGAACCTCAGCATAGCCATGCGCGAGCTGGATAAGATGACCGACAAGCTCGGCGTCTCGCAGGCTGTCAAGGAAAGGGCGGCATACATCTATAGAAAGGCGCTCGAAAGAGGCCTCCTCAGAGGACGCTCAATCATCGGGATTTCGGCCGCATCACTCTACGCTGCGATGCGCGACACCGAGACGCCCAGGACCCTCAAGGACATCGCCGCGGCCAACAATCTGGAGAAGAAGGCAGTGGCAAGGGACTACAGGATACTTCTGCGGGAGATGGACATGACGATGCCGGTCGTAGACGCAGCCAGGAACGTGAACAGGATCGCGTCCGCAGTCGGGTTCTCGGAGAAGGTCGCGCGAAAGGCAATCGAGATCGTAAGATTGACGGAGGAGAAGGAGATCTCGGCGGGCAAGTCCCCGATGGGACTCGCCGCAGCCTCCCTCTACCTGGCAGGGGTCATCGAAGGCGAAATCAAGACGCAGAAGGAAATCGCCGAGGCGGCGGGCGTCACAGAAGTGACGGTCCGCAACAGGTACAAGGGCCTCAGGGCAGACCTGGGCAAGCAGCTGGGCCTCGAGCAAGCAGAAACTCCATTAGTCTCAAGCTAGGCCGGGCGGGCCCGCTTAAGGTTCTACATAGTCGACGTCTTCGCCGAAACGAAATACTCCGGAAACCAGCTCGCCGTCTTCAGGGATTCGGGGAGGCTGACTGGCGCCCAGATGCAGCGGATAGCCCAGGAGATGCACTACTCGGAGACGACGTTCATCACCTCGGAGAAGCAGCACGACGGAGGATACGACGTCAGAGTATTCACGCCCGAGCAGGAGCTACCATTCGCAGGCCATCCAACACTGGGAACCGCGTACATCTTGCAATCCCAGATAATCAAGAAGCCCGTGCCGCAGGTCAGCCTTAACCTGAAGGTCGGGCAGATTCCCGTCAGATTCTCCTACAGTAGAGGCAAGGCAGGCATCCTCTGGATGAAACAGAAAGAACCTTCGTTCGGCGAGAAATTCGACCCAGGACCTGTCGCGGATTTCCTGGGCCTGACCCCCTCTGACTTCGACGAGCGCTTCCCCGTGATGGAGGTCTCGACCGGGGTCCCATTCTTAATCGTACCACTGAAGAACCTGAAGGCCATCAAGCACGTGCAGCTCGACCGAGCGAAATACCTCGGGTTTGCTGAGAAGACCGAATCCAAGATTGTTTTGGTCTTCAGTCCTGAAACTTACGGGAAGGAAAATGACCTGAACGTCCGCGTCCTCGGCCCTTCGTTTGGAATACCTGAAGACCCTGCAACAGGGTCGGGCAATGGCTGCCTCGCAGCTTACCTTGTCAAGCACAGATACTTCGGCAAAGACAGCATCGACGTCAGAGTTGAGCAGGGGTACGAGATCGGTCGTGAGTCTCTGTTGCTACTAAAGGCGAGCAAGAAAGCGGGCAAGATAGAGGTGAACGTCGGAGGCAGAGTGCAGTTCATCGCCAAAGGGGAATTCCCTGATGAGTGATAAGATGGACCGGGGGGGAATTGAACCCCCGACCTTCCGCGTGCGAGGCGGACGTTCGTACCGCTGAACTACCGGCCCTAGAATCCGCTTCAAGCCATTCCTTGTTTAAGGGTTCGCAGGCTTCTAGCTCCTCATCTCGAAACCCTTTTGCCGGACTCCTCGCTGCGGCCAAATCAGGATGCCTCGCACCGACCTTACCGATAGGCTCTTCTGGCTTGCCACAGAGAAAGAAATCAGGAACGCCGAGACCACAGATGCCTACTTCTTGCACACCAAGAAGGTCCTCCGGAGGAACAACATCGACTCAAGGGTTGTCATGGAGGTCTATGCCAGGGACGTCCCCTACGCGGACAACTGGGGGATACTGAGCGGCGTCTACGAGGCTGCGAAGCTCCTCGAGGGTCTCCCCGTCGATGTCTGGGCCTTCGATGAAGGTTCGGTCTTCGTGGCAGACCGGAATACTACCATTTACGAACCGCTGATGGTCATCGAGGGGAAGTACGTCGACTTCGTCGAGTACGAGAATCCCTTGCTCGGCCTCCTTTCGTCGTCAACCAGCGTGTCGACGCGCGCCGCGAAGCTCCGGATGGCCGCGGGGACAAAGCTCCTGCTGAGCTTCGGGACCCGACGCGTGCACCCGGCCTTGGCCCCCATGGTCGAGAGGGCCTGTTACCTCGCTGGATTCGATGGTGTCTCGAACGTCCTAGGTGCCAAACTACTCGAGCTCGAGCCGTCGGGGACCATGCCCCACTCTCTGGTCCAGATACTCGGGAGCCAGGAGAAGGCTTGGCGCCTCTACGACGAAACCATCCCGAAGGGCACACCCAGGGTCGCCCTGGTGGACACCTTCTGGGACGAGAAGGCGGAGTCGATCAAAGCCTTGGAAGTGCTGGGGCCAAAGCTCTGGGGGGTGAGGCTAGATACCCCTGCCTCCAGGCGCGGCGACTTCGTCAAGATTGCTGAAGAGGTTCGGTGGGAGCTCGACATTCGAGGAGGAAAGAAGGTGAAGATCATAGCTTCAGGAAGACTCGACGAGGAAGCAATGACGAAGCTAAATCCGGTGGTGGACGGATACGGCGTCGGCACAGCGGTAGCCTACCCGCCGGTCATAGACCTCAGCGCAAAGATAGTCGAGGTGCAGGAAGGTTCCAGGAAGGAGTTCAGGGGGAAGCGCGGGGGCCTCGGCGGGCGCAAGGCAGTCTACAGGTCTTCAGGATTCAGGGACTTCGTAGCGCTCGAGGGATCTTCGAAGCCAAACCATTCGACGGGCCTGCTGAAACCGCTCCTCAAGAAGGGCAAGTTGGTGAGGAGTTTCAAGACCATAGAAGAACTGAGGGCAGGAGTCGTCGGCAGCCTAGGCGAGCTGAAGACCACGACCCCCTCACTGAGCTGGAGGTGACAGCCTATGCCATTTGGCCTGCTGATCGTCGACGTCCAAAACGATTTTTGTCCGGGGGGAGCGCTCGCGGTGAAGAACGGGGACAGGGTGGTCCCACGACTCAACAAAACCATCGCCGCGTTCTCCAAGGCTGTTCTGCCCATCTTCTTCACCAGAGACTGGCACCCAACCAACCACATTTCATTCAGGGACCAGGGTGGGATTTGGCCTCCCCACTGCATCCAAGGCACCATTGGTGCCGGCTTCCATCCTGACCTGGCCATCCCCAGCGGTGCACCCATAATCAGCAAGGGAGACAAACCCAACACCGAGGCCTACTCGGGCTTTCAGGGGACGGACCTGGAAAGCCGCCTGAAGAAGGCCGACGTCGGGGAAATCTTCCTCGGAGGGCTAGCCACCGACTACTGTGTCAGGGAGAGCTGTCTTGACGGCCTTCGAGCCGGATTCAAGGTGAACGTGCTCAGAGACTGTGTCAAGGCTGTCAACATAAAGCCAAGCGACGGCACGAGGGCGCTCAAAGAAATGCGGAGAGCCGGGGCGAAACTCACAACGTCGCAAACCACAATCAAACGATTGGACGGAACACATCGGCAGAGTCAACACTCCGCCGGGTAAGAAAATCGGGAAGGGAGTCCACTCTGTCTAGGGGAGTTCGCCGATCAGCTTCGCCGCTGATTCTTCGTTCCAGGCCCTCATGGTCGTCGTGCGCACGTTGCCCAGGCTGCCAAGCCAATAGAGGAATTTCTGGGCCGATTCGTCGTCGGGGAATTCGCTGATGGCGACCAGGTCGAACTTCCCCATGGTGTACCATAGCCACATCTTCCCTCCCATCTTCTCGGCTGCTGTTCTTGCTGCTGCGGCCCTCTTCGGTGACTCCTTGATGCTGCCTATTCCTTTGTCAGTCCACTTTACGAGGGAGACATAGTGAGGCATAGACCATCCAATCTTTCTCGACTGTATATGAGTCTTCGAGTGAATGGTGATTATGGCCAGCACGCAGCAGAGTCACCATTTCGGTGCGGCGACTTTGACTAATTCGGAGAGTGTCGGAAAGACGTTCACGGTATCGACTATTCCCGTTGATTTTCATCTTGTACTTCGCAGTCACGATGGCTTCCATTTTCTCTGGATGAGTTACGACGAATAGGCTCGGTACAAAATAGGACGACTATCCAAATCCGATAATTCGAACTTGGATAGACTCTTTGTCGTTATGCTTTGATGAAGAGAGTGTTTCCGCTGACTAGGGTGTTGAAGTCGATGACCCCCAGCACATTGAGACCTGTTCCTTCTTCTACACCAGGGGTTGCCAGTCCACATTGGACGACCAGAAGAGCTGTGAAACCGGGGCCCCCAGTCGCTGGTGAGACATGCACCTTGATCACTGCGACGCCGCCCTCTGAGCCTGTTGGGAGCAGTCCCCCGGCCGTGCTAAAGCCTCCAGGAGTCCAGCTCACAAGTTGTTCGGCAGTCCATGTTCCAAACCCACGAATAACGCCCGTTGAAGATTTGTGGACGAAGGACCCTCCACCTGTCGCTTGCATGGAGGGATTAGGATTGAAGGTTCCTGATCCAGCTAATGTAACCGTGTCGCCGTTGGCAGCTCGCGCCACGTCTGGGCAGAAGCTCGCAGAGATGTTGCAAATGAAACCGGATCCGACGAGGTACTGCCGCTTCGGTTCGTTGTTTGCTGATGCTAAATTTGCGAAGGACAAGGTCAGCAAAAGAAGACCAAGTGTGATTGAGGAGATTCTTACGAATCGCGTAGTTTTCATCATCGGCAAAGGAACGAAGGAATCATTTAGCCCTTCTGAGCATGGTCATTTGTGTACAAATATGCCTCACGCTCAGCCTCGAAGCCAGCGAAAACTATGGCCTAGCACGCAGCAATAGTGTCATCATCTTGGGTTAGAACTCGATTATTGATCTGCCGATGACTTCTCCGCGCCCTAATGCATCCCAAGCCTCTTGTGCCCTATCGAGCGTGTAACGCCTCGTAATCTCGTTTCGCATGCTAACTTCTCCTCCTTCGACCAGTTTGATCAGCGCTGGCATATCCGTGCTCGGTCTCGCCCCGTAGGAGCCCATCAGCTTCACCTCCCGCCTGACCAGCCTGCCTATCTCGATGGGAAACGACGCCCCGGGTGCTATTGGAAGCCCGATGGCCACCGCACGCCCTCCGGCCCTCACCGAATTAACAGCACAACTCATCGTCTCGGCCCTGCCTAGGGCTTCGAACGCCACGTCGACCCCTCTTCCTTCCGTCAACTCCAGAATCTTCTTCACCACATCCTCTTTCGTTGAGTTCACAGAATCCGTTGCTCCGAGGGAACGAGCCGCTTCCAGTTTGTCGTCTTTTATGTCCACGGCGATTATTCTGCCTGCGCCGAGCGCTTTGCTGATTTGAACTAGACTGGAACCCACTCCTCCTACTGCTATTACCGCCACAGATTCGCCTTCCCTTAGGTTGGCCTGGTTCTTCGCCGCGCCGTAGGCAGTAAACATGGCGCAACCTAGGATGCACGCCTCGGCTGTAGAAATCCCCGTTGGAAGCGAGAACACATCCTGTCTAGGGACGACGGCATACTCTGCCAACCCTGCCATGCTGTACATGGAGATTGGTTCCCCGTTTTTTCTGAAGAGTCGCGTCGTCCCGTCGAGAAGGGTTCCTTTCTGCCGGTTCCACACGAAGTTCTCGCAGAGGTCTTCGAGCCCCTTCTTGCAGTAATAGCATGAGCCGCAATGAATTATGAAGGAGCAGACCACGGCGTCCCCCTTGTTGAGGCCCTGAACGCCCGGCCCGGTTTCCTCAACGACGCCGGATACTTCATGACCGAGGACGGCTGGGAGGGGAAACGGCAATTCTCCCTTAATGACATGCAGGTCGGAATGGCATACGCCGCAGGCAGAAACCTTGACCAGGACCTCGCCCACCTTCGGCTCCGGCCTTTTGATTTCCTCGAGCACGAGGGGTTCTCCGACTCTTCTTAGGACCGCGGCCCTCACAACGCTGCGCTTCCCGGATTAATCAGATGAAGGGAAGAGGAGAGGCTCACGTGTATTGAGGGATGACGCCCCATTCCTGGTTCGCTTCAAGCATGATTCGGTCAGAATCAATCTTAAACCTGTAGACCCGCAGTGGGGGTTGAGTGTCTCCGTCGGCCCCGAACGGTCCGCGCAAAGGAGTCCCCGACCGAACATCGAACACAGCGTAGTGCTTGGGACACTCGAGAGTCCCTGAATGTTGGCTGAACTTTCCGCGCGATATGTCCGTTCCGTCATGGCTGCACATGGGTTCGACTGCGTGGATCTTGCCGTCAAGCTTCAGAAGCAGGACATCACTGCCGTGCACCACGAACTTTCTCGGTTCCCCTTCCACGAGGTCGCTCACTTTGCAAAGGAAGAATCGTCCTTCGAGCTCGCTCATTGACTCGCCTCGAGCTTCTTCCTGTAGAGTGCGATTTTTTCTCGCCGATGGTCTTCGGTCAGGTGTATGAAGAGCTGCCGAAGGCCTGCCTTCCTCTCGGCATTATCGACATTCCAGGGATTCAGCTTAGGATCTATCGGCGGGAGTCCCCAACCGATTAGTTTCTTGTCCCAAAAGTCGTACTCCCAATCGGAGATGAACTTCACCCGTTCCACCCACTTCACGCTCTTGTAACCGAACTCCCCAGGCGCCACAAGTCTGACCGGGTATCCCCCCGCCCTTGGCAATACCTTGCCGAATCTCTTGTAAGCCAGCAGCAACTCCTGCTCTACGGGGAAAGTAGAACTGTAACCTCGCTCGCCCTCGGTGTGAATGAATTTCACTTCATCGGTGGGCTCTGTCATTTGGATTATTGTTTCCATGTCGACGCCCGTCCATTCGTGGCCGAGGTAACTCCAGCCGTCGATGCAGTGGTGGTCCAGCTTCTTTGTGATGAACGGAAGCTTGACGAACTCGTCGTAGGTCAAGGATAGAGGGTTCTTTACGTTGCCATAGGTCTCGAACCTCCAGTTCGCGGGACTCGGTCCGGGGCCGTGCATGGTGTTGATCGGCCATTGTTCCACGTTGGCGAGCACCCACCCTTTGGGAATACGCGGCTCGTTGTCAGAATAGCCTCTCTTGGCCAACAGACCCCCAAATGACGCTATGACCCTATATTACTTCTTGCCCGTTGCGGAATTAACGCGACGTTCTCGGCATCAATCCGAGGGTGTGTCACGATTGGGTCGTACCAGTAAGGTAGCCTCATGCGGAGCAGGTACTTGGAGCGAACCGGGTTGGTGGGCTGGTCGCTCTTCAGGTTCCTGGTGTCGACCTCAAGCCTGCGAATCTCTTCCCTGTCCTCCGAGGCGACGGTCTCTTTTCTTGGGAAAGCGAAGAGGTCCGGCTGGAAGACGCCGCTTCTGCCGATGAAGGTCACTCCAGTCTCGGTGCCGAATTGGTTCGCAAACGCAACATAGGTGCAACTCTCACCCGCTCGCACTCGCCAAAGATGCCAATGAAGGGGGTCTGGCCCGGTCGGAATCGGCTTGGGGTGAGGAATGGTGGTGCCTGCGCTCGCAATTGGAGCCGGGTACTCGACCGCAGACGGCACGCAGATGATATCTGCTCCGTCGCCAGCTAGGCATCGGAAGGTTTCAGGAAACATGCTGTCGTGTCCGACGATCAGGCCAATCCTCCCCACCGGGATATCGAAGGTCGAGAGGCCCAGGTTTCCTGGAGTTGCCCACCTCTTGTCGAGATGATTGAGGTGCAACTTGCGGTATTTCCCAACCACGCCGCTTCCTTCAAGCAGCAGACCTGTGTTGTAGAGCTTGTCGCCATCTTGCTCGACGATGCTGGTGACGATGAAGACCTTGTTCTTCTCTGCAATAGACGAGAGTCTCTTGACCGTTCGCCCATCGGTCGCCTCGGCGACACTTCCAGCCTCGACTGGTCCCTTGAAGACCGCTCCCGTCGCGGCAAGCTCTGGGAGGACAAGGAGGTCGCTCCGCGCCTTGGCCGCCCTGCTCGCGATTCCAGCAATCTTTCGCAGGTTTTCGTCGCGGGCCAGTTTCTCAGGCCTAAACTGCGCGACCGACACGACGGACCTCCTTCCAAGAGGAAGAGAACGTCGATTGTACTGACCGAAAGACTTCAGGGGATTCCACAGATAGGTGTTAAGGGAGACATTCATGTACTCCTTAGGTCTCCTGTCACTGAACCTGTTATCGCACCCAGTGGGGAACCTCTTGTCTCTGGCTTTACTCAGCTCGATTTCGCCATACACTATGCCGTTTCCCCCGTCCCTCAAACTCTGGATTGAGCCGTCCGGATTGAGAATGCAGCTGCCTCCCGTGAACTGGGTTCCCCGTTCGAGGCCCCATCTATCTGCGCAGACAGTGTAGACACCGTTCTCGAAGGAGCGTGATATCCAAACTGGGGCCGGCCCCCTCTCGTCGAGCCAAGCGGTAGAGAAGCATATGACATCGGCTCCCCCCAAAGAAAGAATCCTGCTCGATTCGAAATAGTGCTGGTCCATGCAGATCAGCATTCCAAGCCTGCCGATCTCGGTGTCGTAGACCCGGAATCCAAGGTCGCCGTCCTTCGCCCACTTCGGCTCGGAGATGTAGGAATGCATCTTCCGGTACTTGCCGACCAGTCCGTCCGGGCCGATAAGAGCCTGTGCGTTATAGTAGTTGTCAGTCTCGAGGCCCACCTCCGGGAGTCCGACGACGATATGAGTCTCGTATTTGCGCGCAATTTCTTCGTACTTCTCCGTGGTCGGCCCCGGAATCGGCTCGACATACGGACGAATCTCCTCGCGGTTGTAGTAGCAGTAGCTCGCTTGGTTCATCTCGGGAAGTACAATCAGCTTGGCTCCGTTTCTTGCCGCTTCTGTCGTCATCCTGAGTTGGTCCCTCACGTTCTCGGTCTTCGCGTGCATTTTCGGTTCGTACTGAATCGCAGCCGCTTTGTACCTCGTGAGGTTTATCGAGAATCACCACCTAGAATTAGTTGGCTTCTGTCGGTAAAGGGTTTTCTTAACTCTTCGGCATCTGGGAATTGAGTTAACCGTGGGAAGAGGGCCAAACTATTGGCCAGCACGCAGCAATAGAGTCATCATCCTGGCCTAAGCCAGTCCTGATCGCCCGTCGTAGCACGCTGCGTGCCAGTCCGTGAATTTGGATGGTTTTCGCTATTTATCCATTCTTGGTTTCCGTTTTGCTCACACGATTTTATAAACGGCGAAAGAATCAAGACCCTGTCTTGAGCGAAGAGAGCGAATTCGCCAGCTGGTGGCTGGCGCTGGCCAGGGACCCCGACTACTACACCAACACTGAGCAGGGGCAGAAGGAGCTGGCCGACATGATCCGAAAGGAGTCGGAGAGGCTCCTCGAGGAGATAGGAAAATCAGTCAAAAGGACGAAGGAGATCATCTGGCTGTCGAATTTCTGCACCGCATGCCACTACTTCAAAGCCGAAGGCCGAAAGACGTCCTGCAACAAATGGCAAGTCCGCATCGTCAAGCCGTTCTATGGCCGCACCCAGTGGAAGCAGGTCCCATCCAAGATAGGAGCAGACGAGAAGGAGCTCGTGGTTCAGGGCATCGACTGGGACCAGAGATGGAAGGAAGTGTCGGAGAAAATCGTCGACATGGCAGTGGGGATGGTCAACGGTGGCTACCCCTACTTTTGTTACAAGAGCAAATGAGCTACCACCAGTTGAAACCGACGGCTTCTGTCGCCAGAAGCAGGCTTCCTGTTTCCTTCACTAGGCTTGCCGAAACGTTTGGGATGCTGTTGAAGTATCCCATCAGCTCGGTAGCGGTCTTCGTGTCCACAGGCGTGAATTCCCTGCGCTCCGCAGGTACTGCCTTCCAGACGTTGACTGCTGCGTTGAAGTCCCTCTCGATATGGAGACCGCATCTGCCACATTGGTAGATGCGTTCCTCTAGGCCGACATCCTTCAGGGCCCGACAGTTGCTGCATTTCCTGGTGGTCGGCTCGAATCTTCCGATGACGACCGGAGTGCGCGGCTTGGTCTTCAAGTCATTTTCGTACGGGGAGTACGCCGAAACTGTTTGTCAACACCTACGACATGCCTGTCTTGAGTCGCACCTTGCGGCGTGGGCGTTCGTCCCACAATTGAAAACCTGGGGGTCTTCAGGAGGTAGCCGTTCAAAACCGTAGATTGATAGATTAGGCCGGTAACGAATATTCTTGGTGCAAGAAATTGAAC
>DATGVR010000060.1:0-9646 GCA_035300255.1 Nitrososphaerales archaeon | reverse complement strand
GCCCGTGCAGGGTTGGTGAACCCGGCGAGGTCGCGGTTACGATAGAAAGAATTCTGAGGGCGAAATCTCTGCGAAAGTTGTCTTGCTACTCAGTTTGAACCACCTCCATTTACTCCAGCGTACCAATTTCGCAACCTCTGTAAGGTGAGTTCTTTCGTGGAGCAATCTGCAAAGCATCCCCTAAGACCTGAGGCACGGGCGCGTTCCTGCTCCTCAGAAATTCGGGAGAACAGTCTTTGTAGACCGTACTTCTCGAAGCCATACCAGATCGATTCGCCCGCTTTCTTCCTGACGACCTTGACTCCTGGAGAGAAACCTACCAATCCGATAAAACGAGCAATTTGACTCTTCTTATTGATTATCACCCCGAGCTTAGAAATGCGATATTCTACACCAATTAAAGCCAATAGGATCCCAATTTGTTTTGTGAACTCTTGATTCGAGCTTGCAAGAACAATCCTAGACTCGACCGTGAAATTGCGTTTTGCCTTCCTGATTGAGATGATCATTGCTCCTTCCGTATTCGCGATAATCCTCAGGACCTTTAGAAGGGTCGAAGGTGAGCCAAAGATGAAACGTAGAACATCATTGCTGAACGCTTTTGCGGGCAGCAGACGCGACAGATCTTGGGCGATTGCTACACTTGAGATACGTGACGTGATCCCATTCCTGCCTATGTTTACGTGTCCATACACTTGGTCGACGAGCTTCATGAAGTCTGCGTGTAGCAGTTCCTGAGTGTTCGTGAATCCGAATGATGTGGCATCAGTGTATCCCTCCGTTGCGACCATCGCCAAGAGAAGGGCCTTCTCTTCGAAAAGTCTGCCCCCATCGTTAACCTCGTACTTTACGAATTGCTTTGACCATTCTGGATGATGGGAAATATAGGCCCTCGTCCCCTCTCCCTTGGTTCGGAGCACCACTCCAGATTCGACAAGCCGCGTCCTGACGAAACCATAGGACCGCCCAGCATGCGCCGCGACCTCATCAATCGACATCCCTCCTTCGTAAAACGTTCTGTAATCCGAAGGCGAAATTTCCGCAAACGTAGTTTTGCTACTCAGTTCACTTTACCTCCTCGTCGTCTTTTGATTGACTCCTCAAATGTAATATTTCCTTTTGTGCAGTGCGGACCCGGCCCGCCCCGCAGGTATGGCTTCGAACCGGATATATGCTAGTTTCCAAGTTTTCGCATTTTTTCCGCCAGGGACTCCGGGGAAGAACCTTCCCAGAGGAACATCTTCTCCAGTTTGCGCTTGGTCCTTGCCTTCTGCAGCGTGTTGTAGACATTCTTGTGCTGGCTCCCGGTCGCGAGCGACCTGACAGCCTGGGACGCGAGTTGCACTTCGGTGGCATCGCCGATGATGGATACCGTCCTGCCGTACACCGAGAGGTGGCACGCTGTGAGTTCCTCGATGACCCTTCTCGACTTCCCCTTCAAGCCGATGACCCTCCCCCTTATTCTCTGAAGGGAGTTGACGCTCCTACCAGCGTAGTCGCGGAGGTCGATCACCTCCATCGCCGTCCCTTCATCCTTCAGGCGCCTCGCCCGTTGAGGGGAGAAGCCGCGGCCTATTGCTTCGATGACCCTGGTGGCTGTGAAGGGGTCGGCGTTGAGCGCCGATTCTGCTTTCAGGGTCACCAGGCCTTCCTTGCTGTCCACGCTCAGCTTGACCCCAAGGTCACCCTCGAGGAACTTCTTTGTGGCCCCCTCCTTCCCTATGACGGCGCCCACGCGCTCGACGGGTATCCTGACGACTTGTTCGAAGCTCATCGCGATAGTTTCTCCATCCAGAAATCAGCGTCTTCTTTGACTATGCCGCGCTTCCTAAAGAACCTCACCATGTTGGACACGTCGCGCTTCAGGAATTCCTCGGCCTGGGGGTGGGATGCAAGGACGGCAGAGCCCATGTCGAACAGGACGTTCTCCTTCTCTGTCTTGAACACGTTGAACTCTGACAGGTCAGCGTGGACCAGCTTGGCTTTTCTCCACAGGTTCCCAATCGTCTTGAACGTCCAATCGTAGTCGGCTTCGTCCACCTCTGACTCGGCGAAGAGAGGGGCCGGAGCCGGAGGAGTGCCCACGTATTCCATTACGAGGATGTTCTTGTGGAACGCGAGGGGCTTCGGGACCCTGACACCGGCAAAGTCTGCCAGCTGGAGATTTTTGAATTCCTTTCTCGTCCAAAGGAAGATGGTGTCCCTCGACCCTGACGGGAGCTTACCGAACCTCCTATCCCCGGCGATGTAGCCGAGACGCTTTCGAAAGTCCGAGGCCGACATGAGGTAGATCTTGACCGCCACTGGCCTGCCGTCCCGGTCGAGACCGTAGTAGACCATGGCTTCCTTGCCAGCGGCGACGACGCCGTTGAGGTCACCGAGGTCCTTCCGGGCGATCAGGTCCTCGACCGCGAGCATGGTGGCTCGGTCAAAGACCCCCTCGAGCACCTTACGTTCGTCTGAGTCCTTTCGGAGGTACCTGCTCTCACGCTCCTTGTGGAGCATATGCTCCTCCATCTTCCGGGATTCGTCCGACTCTGCCACGTGGGTGGCCAAAGCACGGAAATTTTTATAGATTGGGAGCAGAACGCCGAAAACTCCTGCCGTATACATTTGGTGAGATAGATTGGAATCTGATGAAGAACAAGCCGCTGGGGATGCTCCGGAAGTGATAGCGGAGACGCTCAAGCGGGAGATTGCACATGAGAGGAAGCGGAACGAGGAGCTTCTGACCCGCCTGAAGTACATGCAGGCTGACCTTGAAAACAGCAGGAAGAGGATGGAGAAGGACATGAAGGAGGCCGGGGAGTCGCTCGCAAGGACTCTGGCTGCCAAGCTCTTGACCGTGGGGGACGAGATGGAACTTGCGGTCAAGCACGCAAAGAAGGGAAAACCCGGCGCTGAAATTATCGAAGGGTTGGGGATGGTGAAGAGGAACCTGGAGGCTGCGCTCGAGTCGGTTGGAGTGCAACGCATCGAATCCGTCGGAACGCCGTTTGACCCCTCTCTGCATGAGGCCGTGGAGAAGGTTCAGGGGAAGGCCCAAGGGAAGGATATCGTTATGGAAGAGGTCAGGCCCGGCTACACTTTCAGAGGCCAGCTTTTGAGACCCAGCATGGTAAAAGTTGAACTGGGGTCGAAAGCGGCCAAAGAGGAGGCGAAGGCAAGTGAGTAGTCCCAGAGAGAAAATCCTTGGCATAGACCTTGGAACGACCAACTCAGCGGGGGCTGTCGTGGAGGGTGGGAGACCGGTAGTCATTCCAAGCGCAGAAGGGGCAACTCCAGCAGGGAAGATGTTCCCCTCGGTCGTCGCGTTCACGAAGGATGGCCAACTTCTGGTGGGAGACCCTGCCAGGCGCCAGGTCGTGACCAACCCCGACGGAACGATATTCGAGATCAAGCGTAAAATGGGGACGGACTATAGGGTAACGATTTACGGCAAAGAATACTCTCCGGAGCAGCTGAGCTCCTACATCCTGCAGAAGATAAAGCACGACGCCGAGGTTTTCCTCGGGTATCCTGTCAAGAAGGCCGTCATTACCGTCCCGGCGCACTTCAACGACAACCAGCGCCAGTCAACCAAGGATGCGGGGGAGATCGCCGGGCTAGAAGTCGTCAGAATAATCAACGAACCCACCGCCGCTTCCCTGGCGTACGGGCTGGACAAGTCGGAGAAGGAGATGAAGATCTTGGTGTTCAGCTTCGGTGGAGGGACCCACGACGCGACGATCATGGAGTTCGGCCAGGGAGTCTTTCAGGTCCTGGCGACTTCGGGGGACACTCAGACCGGGGGGACGGACATTGACAGCGCCATCATGCAGGTCCTTCTCCAGGACTTCCGGTCAAAGACTGGGGTAGACCTGGCGTCGGACAGGACCGCCATGGCGAGGCTGAAGGAGGCCGCAGAACAGGCGAAGATACAGCTGTCCAACCTCACCTCAACCGACGTTGACCTGCCGTTCATAGCCAGCGACTCGTCGGGGCCGAAGAACCTGCACTATACACTGACTAGGACCAAGCTCGAGGAGGTCGCGAAGCCCATAGTTTCCAAGACTGAACAGACCATACGGAAGGTGATGAGCGACGCCAAGCTTTCGCCCGCCCAGATTGACAAGGTGATACTGATCGGCGGGATGACGAGGATGCCCCTGGTCAGAAAGTTCGTCGAAGACGTGTCCGGGAAGCCAGCCGAGAGGGGAGTCGACCCCATGGAGGCTGTGGCCATAGGAGCGGCGATTCAGGGAGCAGTCCTTGCGGGTGAGATCAAGGACATACTTCTCCTCGATGTGACCCCGCTTTCGATGGGAGTGGAGACTCTGGGCGGGATAACCGAGCATCTGATCGAAAAGAACGCGACCATCCCAACAAAGCGGAGCAAGACCTTCACCACGGCCGCGGACTTCCAGACTGCGGTCACCATCCATGTGGTGCAGGGGGAGAGGAGCATGGCGGCCGACAACGTGTCCCTTGGGATGTTCAATCTGACTGGGATCCCGCCGGCTCCCCGAAACGTCCCACAGATCGAAGTGACCTTCGACATAGACGCCAACGGAATCCTGATTGTGGGCGCGAAGGACCTCGGTACGGGGAAGGAAAACAAGATTACTATTACAGCCTCGACGAAACTTTCGAAGGAGGAGAAGGAGAAGCTCATCAAAGATGCGGAGTCCTTCGCGGACCAGGACAAGAAGAAGAGGGAGGCGGCAGAACTGAGGAACGAGGCCGACTCGATTCTTTACACGACGGAGAGGACGAAGAGAGACCTGGAAGGGAAGGTGGAAAAGGCAAGTATGGACAGGCTAGACACCGCTGCCCAGGAGCTGAGGAAGGCCCTCGAGGGCCAGGACCTGGGGGTCATCAGAGAGAAGAACGAGGCTCTGAAGAAAGTCCTTCAGGAGGTCGGGGCTTCGGTCTACCAGCAGTCGCAGAGGCAGCAGGCCGCGCCGGGTCCCGCTGGCCCATCAGCATCAACGGGAGACGGGTCCAAAGTGAGCGACGCAGATTACAAGGTAGTGGACGAAGGAAAGTAGGGGGCGAGGGCTACGGCTGGGAAGGACTACTACGAAGTACTCGGCATGCAGAAGGGGGCCAAGAAGGACCAGATCAAGGACGCCTACAGGAAGCTCGCCATGGAGTTCCACCCAGACAGGAACAAGTCCCCCGAAGCCGAGGGGAGGTTCAAGGAGATTTCAGAAGCCTACGCGGTCCTTTCTGACGACGAGAAGAGAAAGCAGTACGACTCCTTCGGTAGAGAAGGGGTCTACCAGAGATACACTCAAGAGGACATTTTCCGAGGAGCCGATTTCGGAGAGTTCTTCCGAGGCTTCGGCGGCTTCGATGACATCTTCGCTCAGTTCTTTGGAGGAGGCGTGCGGCAGCAGCAGGCCAGAAAGGGAGAAGACCTGACATACCACCTCGAGCTAAATTTGGAAGACCTGGTACAGGATTCAGACAAGGAGGTCGAGATACCAAGGAACGAGGTATGCCCGACCTGCAACGGCAGCGGTGCGAAGCCTGGGACATCTCCGAGAAGATGCGGGGTCTGCAGCGGGACAGGGCAGGTGCAGAAGGTCCAGTCCGCCGGGTTCGCGCGGCTCGTCAGGATCACAGTTTGCAACGAGTGCGGAGGGAGGGGCTACCTGATTGATTCGCCCTGCAAGGAATGTCGTGGGAATGGGACGATTGCGAAGACGAGGAGGATCAGCGTCATAATTCCAGCCGGAGTGGAAGACGGACACACGCTGCGACTAAGGGGGGAAGGGAACGCTGGGGAGAGCGGAATCCCACCAGGGGACCTGTACGTTGTGGTCAACGTAGCTCCGCACAGGGTGTTCTCCAGGCAGGATAGTGACATCTTCCTCGAGACGAAGGTCGGCGTGGTCCAGGCGACGCTGGGAGCAGAACTGAGGATCCCGACTTTGTACGGGGACGTGAATGTTTCAGTCCCTCATGGGACCCAGCCCGGGACGGTGTTCAAGATCAAGGGGAAGGGCCTCCCGAAGTACGGAGGATGGGGGAAGGGGGACGAATTCGTGAGAGTGACCGTCGAGATCCCGAGGAACTTGAGTGACCGCCAGAAGGAGATTCTGAAGAAGCTCGGTGAGTCGGGCTAACCGCCAAACTTGTAGATCATCAGGAAAGGAACCTCTTCGATTTCCCGGATAGCTTCCGGCACTCCCACGTTGTTGTCCACGGCCAAGGAGACACTCCTGGATCCGGCCAGGTTTAGGATAGAGCAGGTGCGGATAAGCCGCAAAGCCTCGCCCTTGTCGACGACCTCGCCGGAATAGAAATCCTTGGAGAGGTGGACCTTCAACTTCCCCTCCTCTACGGTCCTACCCACGAGCTCCTCATCGCACATGTTGACGAGAATCGTGCCCTTGAACTCCGCCGTCCTGACGGAGAATCCTTTGCCGTTGGCGTTAGGCAACTTTAGCTACCGACCTTGCCCCGCAGGCTTCGCAGACCATGAACCACATCCGCTTGTCTTTTTCGAGGTGGGTGTCCGGGCTACCGCAGACCGGGCAGATGACTCCGTCCTTGACGTAGCGCTGAAGAAGCTGGGAGAATGAGTCTCTGTCCTTGCGGCCGATGAAGATCGCGCGCTCCCCGTCGAGGGAGGCGGCTGTGGCCAGCTCCTTGGCGAGGTACATGAGCACCCTTCCTGATTCCCTGCGAAGGAGCTTGGGGAACTCGGCGTAGTTGCGGAAGATAGTCTTGTTGCCCACCCAGATTACATCTGGTTCGGGGAGCTCGAGGCGGAGGGCTCCCGACTTCTTGGCGTCCTTGTCGAGGCCTGCCCTGGCCCTCGAAAGCAGTTCTTCGTACGAGCGGGTCATAGGGGGATTTTTTCGATTTTGGGTATTTCAACCCTTCTGGGAGACAATGAGATGTTCATGGAAGTCAAAAGATTAAATCAGAAACCGCGGGGGGCCCACTGTGAAGCCGAGGGCCGATTTCGGCGTCTTTGGCGGCTCCGGGTTCTACAAGTTTTCGAAAACGGCAGCAGGAATCGCGCTAAGGACCCCCTATGGGAGGCCCAGCGGGAGGGTAACTATCTCTGAGATCGGGAATCAGAAGGTAGCCTTCCTGCCCAGGCATGGAGTCCACCATGAATATCCGCCGCATACGGTCCCCTACAGGGCGAACGTCTACGCCTTCAAGAAGCTGGGTGTCAGGAGAATCATAGCGCCCAATGCTGTCGGGAGCTTGAAGGCGACAGTGAGGCCTGGGGACCTCGTATTCTGCGACCAATTCGTGAACTTCACCTCCGGGAGAAAGGACACCTTCTACGATGGTCCGGAGACGACGCACGTCAGCACGGCTGAGCCCTACTGCCCACAGATGAGGACGGCGGCAGCGGAGGCGGCGTTGGACCTTGGGCTCAAGTACCATAGGGCTGGGACCGTCGTAGTGATTCAGGGGCCGAGGTTCTCTACGAAGGCTGAAAGCAGATTCTTCACCAAGCAGGGATGGGACGTCATCAACATGACTCAGTATCCTGAAGTGGCGCTTGCGAGGGAGCAGGAGCTCTGCTACCTGAATATCTCCGTTGTGACCGACTACGATGCAGGGCTCGAAGGGGACCCGACCATCACCCCTGTATCCCACGAGGAGGTGATCAATGTCTTCAACAAGAACATAGAGAATCTTAGGAAATTGATTGTAGAGCTTGTGAAGCGACTCCCCGAAGAACGCAAGTGCGACTGCGCCTCGGCTCTGAAGCATGCGAGGCTGAGCGCGTAGTGGCAACCCTAGAACAGGACGTCAAGCGAGCAATCAGGACAATCCCCGACTATCCGAAGAAGGGGATCCCGTTCAAGGACCTGACCACGCTGTGGAAGAACGGGAAGCTCACGCGGAGGGTCACTGACGCCATGGCAAAGAGGTGGAAGGGGGAGAAGCTGGATAAGATTGTCGGCATAGAGGCCAGGGGCTTCATAGTCGGCGCCCCGCTCGCTGACAGGCTTGAGCTAGGGTTCGTCCCTGCCAGGAAGGTAGGGAAGCTTCCAGCGAGGAAGGTGAGCGTGAACTATGAGCTCGAGTATGGGAGACAGGGGCTCGAAATTCACACCGACGCGATCTCCAAGGGGGACAGGGTGCTCGTAGTGGACGACCTGCTTGCGACGGGGGGGACTTCGAAGGCCGCGGCGACCTTGACGGAGAGGATGGGGGGGAAGGTGGTCGGATTCGCGTTTGTCACCGAGCTTGGCAGTTTGAAAGGAAGGAAGAAGCTCGCGGGCTACGAAGTCCACTCCATCGCGAGGTATGACTAGAGGCATCAGCCCGGTAGGAGTAATCACCGGGACCGGAGTCTCCGAGCACTTCGACCTTGGCAGGCCGAAGACGATCAGGACAAGGTTCGGCTTGGCGATAGTGTTCAAGCCCGAAAGGGACGACTACTACGTCATTCCCAGGCACGGGGCGTCCCACAAATCCCCTCCACACGGAATCAACTACCGGGCGAACATCGCGGCCCTCGAGCAGCTTGGAGTCAAAGAGGTGATCGCGACGAGTGCGGTCGGCTCGATGAACCAAGGGTTCCATGTGGGAGAGATAGGCCTGATAGAACAGTTCCTCGACTTCACCAAGAGGAGGCAGACAACATTCTTTGAGGAAAGGGTGGTCCACACAGATATGACGTATCCTTACAGCAGGCGCCTGAACCTGGAGCTCGCGGTTGCTGCGAAGAAGATGGGAGTCGAAGTCCGCCCACACCTGGTTTACGTATGCGCCGAGGGACCGAGGTTCGAGACCGCCGCGGAGATCAAGATGTACAAGATTCTGGGAGGGGATGTGGTAGGGATGACGGGGGTCCCCGAGGTGGTGCTCGCCAACGAGAAGAAGCTGGAATACGCCTCAGTTGTGATAGCCACCAACTGGGCTGCCGGGATGCAGCCCAAGGTCAGCCACGAAGAGGTGCTCAAGGTGATGAAGCGGTCGGGGAAAGTTGTCAAAGGATTGATAGAAGCGGCTATTGCCGGGCTGAGGGGAGGGTCAAAGGTTTGAGCAAAGTCGCGGACGTGAAGCTTGCGACGGCAGGGGAGAGGAATTTCCTTTGGGCGAAGGCGCACATGAAGGCCCTAACTGCTTTGGCGGAGAAGTACGCGAAGTCGAGGCCCCTGGAAGGAGTGATGCTTGGGGTATGCCTCCACGTGACCAAGGAGACTTCGGTTCTCGTCGACGCGCTAATCCTAGCAGGGGCTGATGTCAAGCTCGCAGGGGCGAACCCACTGTCAACCCAGGATGACGTAGCTGCCTACCTATCGACAAGGACAGACGTGTGGGCTTGGAGGGGGGAGTCGACCAAAGAATACGAATGGGCCATCGAGCAGGTCATTGCAACTCATCCCGACCAAATCATAGATGACGGAGCGGACCTGCACGTGGCAGCGCTAACATCTGACGCGAAAAACATAGTCGGCGGGTCCGAAGAAACCACCACAGGGGTCGTGAGACTGAAGGCGCTTGAGGCCGAGGGGAGGCTGGCGTATCCTGTCATCGCGGTGAACGACGCCAAGACCAAGTTCATGTTCGACAACAGGTACGGGACGGGGCAAAGCACTCTGGATGGGATAATGAGGGCGACGGCGCTCCTTCTTGCAGGGGTCAAATCGGTGGTCGTGGGATACGGGTGGGTCGGGAA
>DATGVR010000059.1:0-5627 GCA_035300255.1 Nitrososphaerales archaeon | reverse complement strand
TGTCCAACACTTTTGTCGAGCCGGGGGATCTTTCCACTGAGGAACTCCTCAAGGAGGTGAAGCACGGGGTTTTCTTCAAGACCTTCACCGAGTGGAACATTGATGACAAACGCCTGAACCAGAGATATGTCGCCCTGGAGGCGAATCTCATCGAGCATGGGGAGCTCAAGGGTTTGGTGAAGTCTCCGGTGCTGGAGATTACCACTCCCAAGCTGTGGGGGAGCGTTAAGGCGAGGAGCAGACACATGCAGTTCGAAGCCGCAACCTGCGGCAAGGGAGACCCGATGCAAGGAGCGCCCGTCTGGACCGGGGGGCCTGAAACGCTGCTGGCCGGGATCAAACTCGGCGGCAGGTGAGCGAAATGGATCTCGAAGGGCTGAACGAAAACGCGGTGACCGCCGCTAAGAGGTTAGGGGCTGACGACGCAGTCGCCCTGAGCGCCAAGAGCACTGAAGGCATGATCAGGTTCGCGAACAACTCGGTCTCGGTCGTCACCAAAGTAGAGGAGGCTGAGCTGACCGTCTACATCGCGAAAGATAAACGGAGGGCTATCGCCTCTACATCGAACTTAGACCCGTCGGCGGTTAAGAAGTTCGTCGGCGACCTATTTGCATCGTTGAAAGGCCTGCCAAAGTCTGAGTACGTCCCCCTGCCCGACAAGGCAAACAAGTTCAGCCCCAGCAAGACCAGTTACGACAGGAAACTCGAGGACGTGGACTCGCGTCTCCCTGGCTTCGCGAAAAGGACCATTGACTCAGCCATTCAGGCCGGAGGGAAGAGGACGGCGGGTGTCATCAGCGCGGGCAAGGTCACGGTGGCGATATTGACAACCACCGGGACGAGAGGGTCCGACTCAAAGAGCGCCATTACACTCAACGTCCGGTCCTTCGCGGAGAAAGAAGCAAGTGGTCATGGGCTGTCGTGCTCGTCGTCGTTGTCACACTTTGACCCAGAGGAGGCAGGAAGAAGGGCAGGAGAGAACGCGAAGAAGATGCAGAGTGCGTCGGAGCCAGAGGCTGGGAAGTACCAGGTCCTCCTGAGCCCGACTGTGGCGGCCAATCTGGTCGAGACGACGGCAGCAGCAGCATCGGCTTTCTCGGTCGACGCGGGGACTTCCTACTTGGCAGAGAAAATGGGAAAGAAGGTGGCATCGGGTTCCTTCACGCTGATAGATCACGGCGTGACGGAAGGGGGTCTAGGTGGGAGGGTCTTCGATGACGAGGGGGTTAACACGAGGTCAAATGCGATAATACGATCTGGAGTCTTGCGGACCTACCTGCACAACCTTACGACAGCGAAGAAGTGGAAGACCTCGACGACGGGGAACGCTGGCTTTGTGACTCCGCACCCATGGAACCTGGAAGTGGAGGCTGGAGATTCGTCATACGAAGAGATGGTCAAGGAGATGAAGAAGGGGATTATTCTCACAAGCAATTGGTACACCAGATTCAAGAATTACAGAACGGGTGAGTTCTCCACGGTGCCACGGGACGGAGCCTACCTCGTTGAGAACGGGAAGGTGGTGAGGGCGCTAAAGGGGATGAGGGCTGGAGACGACCTTCAGAGGCTCTTTTCTTCCGTTGAACTCTTGTCCAAACACAGGGAATGGATTCAATGGTGGGAAGTCGACACGCCTACTTTGTGCCCATGGATGCTGATAGACGGCGTCACCATTACGAGAGCTTACGAATAAAACGTAGGAAGGCTGCGTTTGCGCAGCCCACTTAGTTCCTTCCGCACTAGGGGACCAGTGGTACTCTCACGAGTGCCTGGCTGAGGACCGCCGAGTCGGGCTCGTAGTCTACCAGTCGGTTTGCCAGCTTGTCTTCGTAGGCCTTCAAGTCAAGTAAGCCGTGGCCGCTCAGGTTGAACAGTATGGTCTTGGCTTCGTTCTTGCGCTTGCATTCGAGGGCGATGTCTATGGCTGCCTTGACTGCGTGGTTGGTCTCCGGCGCGGCAACTATCCCTTCTGTCTGAGCCAGAAGCATGCCTGCATCCATGATTTCATTCTGGGAATAGGCGACGCTGCGCATGTATCCTTTGTCGATTAACATGCACATCGAGGGAGCCTTACCGTGATAACGCAATCCCCCTGCGTGTATTGGTGGGCACTGGTAGGTGTGGCCCACAGTGTGCATCTTGATCAGCGGGGTGGTTTCGCTGGTGTCTGCGAAGTCGTATCTGTAGGAGCCCCTTGTCGTTGATGGGACAGCCTTTGGTTCGGCTGCCACGAACTCTGCTTTGCTCTTCCCGCGGAGCTTGTCTCGCATGAACGGGTAGGCAAGGCCGGCGTAATTGCTCCCGCCTCCGATGCAACCGACGATGTAGTCAGGCTCGACGTCGAATTCTTCCATCTGGAGCTTTGCTTCTTGTCCTATGACAGACTGGTGCGTGAGGACGTGGTTGAGCACGCTCCCGAGCGAGTATTTTGTGTTGGAATTGGTCACGCAATCTTCGATGGCCTCGCTGATGGCTATCCCGAGGCTTCCGGGGTGGGCCGGGTCCTGCTGAAGGAACTTCTTACCTGCGTTGGTCCTTGGGCTCGGGGAGGCAAAGACTTCTGCACCATAGACCTCCATCAGGGTCCGCCTGTATGGCTTCTGTTCGTAGCTGCTTCTCGTCATGTAGACGGTAAGGTCGATGTCAAACAACGAGGTCGCCAGGGCCAGGGCGCTCCCCCACTGTCCGGCACCCGTCTCGGTTGTAAGACGCTCCGTTCCCTCCTTCTTGTGATAGTAGGCCTGGGGAATGGCCGTGTTCGGCTTGTGGCTTCCCACAGGGTTGAGGTCCTCCCGCTTGAAGAAGATCTTCGCAGGCGTCTTGAGATGCTGTTCGAGCCGAGTGGCCCTGTACAACGGGGTCGGCCTGCCCAGGCGGAGATAGGCCTCCCTGACTTCGTCGGGAATTGGGATGAACTCCTGGGTGGAAACCTCCTGCATGACGCACTCCTTCGCAAACAGGCGCAAGAGCGGCTCTGGGGACATGGGCTGCAAGGTCCCAGGGTCCAGAGGCGGAGGGAGAGGTTCTGGAAGGTCGTGCTGGATGTTGTAGTAATCCACAGGGAGTTTGTCCTGCGACAGAACTGCCTTGAGTTGCAAACTGCTCATGTAGGAGGCTCACTCTTCTAAAAATAAATACAATCGTGTACAGTTCTGAGCATCTCACCCGTTCGGGAAATGCGCAGGAATGCTCAAAAAAGCTCATTTCAGTGCACGAAATTGTGTGGCCGAGAATCAAGGAGCAGTTCGAACGGCAGGTGGTAAGGCCTGATGTGGTTAGGAAGATGATTGAATGCGGGATGAGGGTGTCAGACGACGAGAAGATCTATGTCGGAGACGTCGAGGTGGACTACCTCGCGGTCGCGCGGGCGGCCGACGTGGACAGAAGGGTCGTCAAACAAACTGTGGTGCAGATTAGAAAGAACCGGTACCTGTACTCCATTTTCTCAAAGACCAGGCCCCTGGGGACCAGCCTCGTTGACTTGGTTTCACTTTTGGGCTATTCTGCTGTGGTGGTGGAAGCCGACCCGAAGTCTCCCGGAGTCATGGCCAGCGTCGCCGAGATACTGTCCAGGCATGAGATGGTGGTCAGGCAGGCGGTAGCTGAAGACCCTGACATGGTCCCGGATGCGAAGATGACATTGGTCGTGGAGGGGAGGCTCACAGGTCAGGCCCTGGAAGAGCTGAACGGGTTGAAGATGGTCAGAAGCATAAAGATCCTGAAGTAGATTGGCCCCCACATTCGATGTCGCGGTCATGCATGATTTCTTCGTTGACCGGCTTGTGCATGCGAAGTCCATGTCCGGAATGATCCGGATGCTCTCTGAGAAGGCTGCTGGCGGGGGCGGAGGGTTGCATGGTATTCAGCAGGAGGAGGTAAGGGGGGGCAACGCGGTAAACCTTGCCCACGCTCTTGCCAGGCTGGGGCTAAGGACCCTGCTCATCACGCATAGCGACAGGACCTATGAGCCCCTTCTTCGGAGTACATTCGAAGGCCTCAAGGCGGAACTTAGAATCAAGCCTGCCCCCGCTGGGCTGACGGTGGCTTTCGAGGAGAAATCGAACGTCATGATCGGAGACACTAAGGGAGCCTCAGACTTCGGCCCTTCCATTCTTGATGAAAGCGATTGGAGGGCGCTCGAGGATTCAAAGTTGGTATGCTCGGTCAATTGGGCAGCAAATTTGCGCGGCACAGAGCTTCTCGTCGCCCTTAGGAAGCGGCTGGGGAGCGAGAAAACCATCTTCTTCGACCCGGCTGATTTCCGGGACAGGGTCCCGCAATTCAAGGTGCTGTTGGAGGAGGTCGCCGACAGGCACCTGGTGGACTGGGTGAGCATGAACGAGCAGGAGGGAATCGCCTCGGCGAAGGCCCTAGGCATAGGGACGTCTGATCTCGGCAATATGTGCAAGGAACTCGCGGGGAGGTTAGGAGTGGTCTTCGACCTGCACGCCGTCAGAAGATCCTACACAAGTGAAGGAACTCGCCTCGCGTCAGCTTCTGTGGTCAAGGCGAGGTCGAGGAGACTCACAGGGGCGGGAGATGTGTGGGACGCCGGTGCAATACTTGGCAGACTGAAGGGCCTGGACGAAGTCCCCCGGCTGAGGTTGGCAAACAGGGCGGCTCGACTCTACCTCGAAAGCGAAGGGTTCATGCCTCCTACGCGCGAGCAACTAGGACCAATCGGTAACTGAATTACTTCTCGAGCATTCTGGAAAACGTCCACGAGACAGTGCTGAGAATCTCGTTAAGCCTGGCCTTCTCCCTGTAGTTCTCGATTATCACCTTGCCAATCGACCCATTAGCCTCCTCCACGTCGAACCGCAGCTCGGTCCCCTTTGCCAACTTCCCTGCGCGGACGAGCTCCTCGTCCTTAGTTTTCATCCCTTGGAGTATCTTCCCGACCAAGAACGTTTTGAACGGCGGAATGGCAGACTTCAGTTCGACACCGTTGCTTGGCTCTATTGCCACTGCGTCTGAAGTGATTGACGCCGTTGCCATAACCTGCCCGCCCTTGTCCCGCTTGAGGTCCCTGACCTCGGGGGCTTCCCTGGTCTCCGCCATCATTTCTATGGCCTGCTTGAACGTCGATGCCCTGAGATTCGTGTCGACATAACTCAAAGTCTCGCTTAGACGTTCAATCTCTTCCTGCAGCTGAGCGATCCTCCCTTCGAGCCAGAGCTTCAGCTCCGCGGCCTTCCTTACATCTGTCTCAGAGGAAGCCATCAAACCACGTCCGGGCGGGTTACGCTAAAAACGTTAGCGAGTCACGACTTCCCGGGGAGGGGGTTTGGTGAAAGTGTTAAGTCGGTTGACATGAGAGCACACCGGTTGTTTCGCGCCAGACGACGTTCGTATCTGGTAGCCAGTGCCGCAATATTTGCAGTGGTGTACGCGATACTTGGCCTGTTCCCCATCTCGGCGTACATAGGGGTTAGCAGCTTCTTGACATTCAGGGAGATACTAAGCCCCCTGGCAGGGATGCTTTTCGGACCGCTGACGGGCGCCTTCTCGATGGTGATAGGAAACTTCGTGGATATCGCGTTCGGGAAGCCTGTGGTCTTCGACTTCCTAGATTTCGTACCTGATGCTGCTTCAGCGGTGATGGCAGGGCTCGTGTTCACAGGGAG
>DATGVR010000058.1:0-6115 GCA_035300255.1 Nitrososphaerales archaeon | reverse complement strand
GAGGAGGTCTACGACGCTTTGAAGTTGCTTCATGAAGGAAAAGCTCCGAAGAAATTGGTGTTGAAACGTGGCGCTTAAGTTCTCAGACCTGAAGACGACGGCACACAACGACTGGTGCCCAGGATGTGTCACCGGTGAGACCCTGGTGGTATCCAATCCATCGGTCAAGCAGATACAAGATGTTCAGCCTGGAGATCGGGTCCTCACTGCCGCTGGCGAATACAAGCGGGTGGGCGCAAGAATCAGACACAGATACTACGGCCCGATGTACAATGTCAGGGTCAAGTCATTTGGGGAAATCAAAGCGACCCCCGAACATCCGTTCATTGCAGTCCGAAGAACCTGGGGGAGACACATGCACAATGCGGAGTTCGTAGAGCAAAAGGTCGAAGCGTCGGACCTGAAGGTCGGGGACTACTTGGTGTTCCCTGTGATGCAGACCGTAATCGACGCAGAAGGCTTCCCGATAATCTACAGCAAGAGGACGAAGGACACCAGAAGCAAACCTCTCCCCCACGAGGTGCCGATGAACGACGACTTCCTCCGACTCGCGGGCTACTACATCGCCGAGGGGAGCGCTCATAAGAGGTCGCTGATCTACAGTTTCGAGAAAACCGAGACCGCGTACATCGACGACGTGGAAGCCTTGATGGAGTCCTCGTTTGAACTGCGGGGAAAACTCGTCCAGAAGGAAGAAGGGAACGGCGTAGACATTGTCTTCAACTCTTCGTATCTATCCGAATTCTTCGACTCGCTGTTCGGAACCGACGCAGAGGACAAACGCATTCCTCACAGCTTCATGTTCCTTCCTGTCCCCAAGCAAGCAGCACTTCTAAGCGGCCTCTGGAGGGGAGACGGCGACTTCAAGAAGTCAAAGGCAAGATACACCACGACCTCGGTGGTCCTCGCTGAGCAAGTGAAGATGCTCCTCCTCAGGCAGGGCATTGTCCCGATTACGCAGACCGAACCGGCACACGGCAATCACAGGACCGCATACAGGCTCTACGTCAGCTACTGGCGGGATTACAACAGGCTTGCGGAGCTGGTCGGGGTCCAATTCCACAGAGAGAGCACACGCGACAAGCGGTCTTCAGTTCTGAAGAAAGGTAGAGTTTACCTGCCAGTGTCACAGATCAGGACTTTCCAGTTCGACGGCTACGTCTACGACCTCACCATGGACGACCCTGCTCACACCTTCGTGACCAACGTCACCGCCTCCGGGAACTGCGGGGACTTCGGGATCCTCAACGCAGCCCACATGGCCCTGGCAGAGATGAATGTCGACCCTTCCAACACGGTGGTGGTCTCAGGAGTCGGCTGCTCAGGGAAGGCACCTCACTTTACCAAGGTATACGGGGTACACACACTCCACGGCAGGTCTCTCCCGTTCGCCACAGGAATCAAACTGGCCAACCCGAACCTCGAGGTCGTGGTAGAGGGAGGGGACGGCGACGGCATGGGTATAGGCGCAGGCCATTTCGTTAACTCGGGGAGGCGGAACGTCGACATGCTCTACATCATCCATGACAACGAAGTCTATGGTCTTACCAAGGGTCAGGCTGCCCCCACCATGGGCCTTGGAATGAAGACGAAGTCCCTCACGGCCCCAAACATCAACCAGGGGATCAACCCGATTATGCTCGCGATCGCGTCTGGCTACACATGGGTGGCTAGGGGCTACGCCTACGATGTCCGCCACCTGAAGGACCTAATTATCAAGGGGATTCGGCACAAGGGTTTCGCCTTCCTCGACGTGCTCCAGCCCTGCCCCACCTACAACGACATCCAGTCCAAGGAATACTGGGCGGGCGAAGGCAACCTCGACGCCTCAGGGAAGCCTCAACCCAGGACTTACAAGCTCGAGGAGACAGGATACGATGGCGTGGTTCACACCCACGACGAAGCGGAGATGGAGGACAAGGTGCAGAAAGCAGTCCTGAAATCATTCGAGTTCGGGAACCACACACCCATCGGGGTCTTCTACCAGAACGAGTTCATCCCGACCTACGAGGAGCGTCTTGCTGGACGAAGCCCCTCATACAAGACGAACCCGCCGGCGGCGCAGGAGATCGCTCGTCCGGACGGGACCCCGACGACGAACATCAGCAAACTCCTCGAAGAACTCAGAGTGTCCTAGGCCGCCGAGAAACATAAAACCATTAGCCCCTCGGCTCATCATATGATAGTTGCCGCAGGAACAAAGAATCCTGCGAAGCTCGAAGGGATCAGACGAGCCTTCGGCAAGTATTTCCCGGATATGGAACTCCGACCTGTCGACTCCACAAGCGTTGCCAAGGCCCAGCCTAGGGGCCTCGAAGAAATGACAGCAGGTGCAACTGCCCGTGCGAAGTTCGCACTTTCCAAGGCCGGGGGTGACTTCGGAGTAGGGGTCGAGGCTGGCATCTTTACCATCGGAGAAATTTACTTCGACAATCAGGTCGCAGCCATCGTCAATCCATCAGGCAAGGTTTCCCTCGGCCACTCGGCCGGCTACTCGCTACCTCAGCAGGCCATGGAGAAGCTCTTCAGCGAAGGGAAGGAGCTGGAAAGATGGGCCGAATCTATCAGCGGGATCAACGAGGTAGGCGACAAGGGAGGCCTCATCCAACATCTAACCAAGGGAAAAATGACGAGGACGGACCTGACCGAGCAGTGCGTCGTCACCGCCCTGATTCCCTGGCTTCACCGCGACGTCTACGGATTTTGAGATTCAGAGCTCTTCCTCTCTTTTCTTCACGAAGGGCCTCGCGGCCGCGGCTATGATGAGACCAGCGACGAAACCTCCGATGTGGGCCCCGTAGGCCACCCCTGTATTCACACCACCGGCGAAGAAGAGAAGCTGAAGCAGGAACCAGAACCCCACGAACCAGAAGGCGCGAATCGGGATGATGAAATAGGCCAGATATGAGACGATCCTTGTTCTGGGGAAGAATACCAAGTACGCCGCCATGACGCCTGAGATGGCCCCCGAAGCGCCTACGCTCGGGGCGTATATGTCCAGGGGCCCTGCGGCCAAGGACAGGTACGTCTGGGTCAGCCCCCCTGCGATTCCCGCTACAAGGTAGAAGCCTAGATACTTCTTGTGTCCGATCGCGTCCTCCACATTGCCTCCGAAGACAAAGAGGAAGAGCATGTTCCCGGCCAGATGGAGGATTCCCGCATGGAGGAACATAGAAGTGAC
The DNA here is from genome assembly GCA_035300255.1 of Nitrososphaerales archaeon. GTDB lineage: Archaea > Thermoproteota > Nitrososphaeria > Nitrososphaerales > Gagatemarchaeaceae > UBA183. The sequence continues at coordinate 2,934 of DATGVR010000058.1, read as the reverse complement.
AGGCGTCACGAGGGTGATGAGCCCGGCTCCGTTGAACGTGTTGATGAGATAGTAGGGTACGAGTCCCAGCCAGTCGAACAGCACCCCTGTCTGCTGCGGGTCGAAGTTGTGTGTGAACACGACCTCGGCGACGAACACGACTGCGTTGATGACTATCAGTCCGTAGTTGACGTAGGGCCTATGAATCGGCCGGGTCAGGTCGTATAGGGGGAGCAACTAGGTCCTCGGCGGGGCCGAGGAGTTCACCCCTTTGAACTCACGGGCTAACCCTTTAATCGCCACGGACCGGCGAACCCACTGTGAAGTTCGGGCAGCTCTTCCCCAAGAAGCCCATCATTGGCATGATTCACTTGCCCCCGCTTCCTGGGGCTCCGGACAACAAACTGTCCATGAAGCAGCTTGTACATTTCGCGCTCTCCGAAGCTGACAAACTGGAACACGCCGGCCTGGACGCCTGCATTGTCGAGAACGTGGGTGACACTCCGCTCTTCAAGGAGAACCTCCCCCCCTACACAATAGCAGCTATGTCGACCATCGCAATGGAAGTCGTGGGGCACACGAAGATGAAGGTCGGTGTCAACATGCTCCGCAACGCTTGCGAGGAGGCCCTCTCCGTCGCCCATGTGACGGGCGCCCACTTCATCCGATGCAACGTGCTCATCGGCGCCTACGCCACGGACCAGGGAATCATCGAGGGGTGCGCCGCCAGGGTGGCGCGACTGAAGAAGGAGCTCAACTCGCAGGTCCTAGTCTTCGGGGACGTTCATGTCAAACACGCCTACCCAATTTTCAACGTTGAAATCGAATACGCCGCCCAAGACCTCGCCGAGCGAGGCGGAGCAGACGCCGTGATTGTCTCAGGTCCCCGCAGTCCCGTCCCTCCTCCATTCGAGCGGGTCAAGAAGGTGAAGGACGCCATCGAAAAGCCAGTCCTGATTGGGAGCGGTATTAGCCTGGCCAACGTCAAGCAGTTCTACGCAAAGTCCGACGGGATAATCATCGGTGAGCCAGACTTCAAGGTCGGCGGGGTCTGGGGAGGACCAAGCGACGAGAAAGCATATGCCAAGGCCGTCAGAGCGTGCCGCCCATGAGCGGTCTGATCAGGTTCCCAATTTGGTGGGTGTTGATGGGAAGGCTGGCTTCATACATTCGGCAGATTGAGTCAGAGCCGAGCGGCGCCTCGGCTTCTGTTGTCCTCGACCCTTCGTTCAAGCGCGTGATGGTCTATGTCTTCGTGGGTACGCGCGGGGGTCAAAACAGGGCCCGGATTGTTGAGCTCCTCCGGACGGAACCCACGAACCCCAACAAGATTTCCGAGAAACTGAGTCTGGATTACAAGACAGTCCAGCACCACATCAAGCTTCTGGTGGAGAACGGTGTGATAGTAGCTAGTTCCGAGGGAACCTATGGTGCGGTCTATTTCCTGACTCCCTATTTTGAAAAGTTCTTCGATTCAGTAAAATCGATGTGGGCAAGATTTGGGCAAAGTTAGATATAGCCAGAAGAGGCCTGAATTCTAGATGGCGTTCGATATCTTCTGGATGAATGTGGCCGCCGTCTTCGCCTTTCTCAACGTGGCTTTCGTGATTCTCCTCGTAGCCTTCTACTTCCAGAGTTGGCGGAGGGTGAGATCATCACTAAGTCTGTCGCTGATGAGCTTCGCCATCTTCTTCCTGATTCAGAATGGGGTAATCATAGTCTTCTGGTATGTGCTGTACGGCCTCGTCCCCTCCGCCCAGGCGATCGTAGTGGCTGCCGCGCCGTACCTTGTCGCCATCAACGCACTTGAGTCGCTGGCCCTGGCTAACCTCGTAAGAGTAACCTGGCGCTGACCAATTCGAAAACAGCCGAGAGTTTGCAGATTCTAGCCTGTTTGAAGGAACGCGAAGAAATAGAAAACCAGGAAACCGACCAGAATATTCACGAACCACAGGCTCCAAGTGGTGATCATCACTGCCCTGTAGTTCTGGACCTTGAGGGCTTCGGGAAACCTGCTCCAGCGCATCCTCAGCACGAGGTAGACTCCCAGTATGGCCGTGATCGACCCAAGTCCGGCCATCAAAACCATGAGGTACCAATGATCGAGGTATACCCCTGCAAAGACGTAGTAGCTCTGGTACCCCCCGCTCCCGTATCCTAGGCCAGTCGTCCCGTAGAACCAGCCGAGGAAGTAGTTGGGAATCATCCAAACTATCGCCCCTAGACCGGAGACGACCACGGCGGAAGTCATCAGGTTCTTGTGCTTGGCTTCTAACTTCGCTCCATCATCACTTCCCTTGGCGAAGGCCCTATGGGTAAGGACGGCAAATCTCAAACCTACTAGTATTATGGCAAGAGAGACGGTCTGAATTCCGAGATTGACCTCTGCGCCCAGCGGAATGGTCACCATCAACAATCACTCGCAAAAACTATGACAAAAGGATTCGTGTGAAAACAAGAAGGAGGCGAGGCTAGGCTCGCCACTTTACTCATGGCTTGTACGGACTGGATGAAGACACGCTGAAGTAAAGGAAGAGGTTGGTGTTGGTCGGGGACGTGTCCGAAACTATCGGCACACCGGGGATTGCCACCTGGGTCTTCACTCCGCCCAGGGCGCTGTAGATTGGGTCGCTCTGAGTCATGTTGGCGTTCGCAGTCGCAGTCGTCTGGGTCGTCATAGCCTTGGCGATGGCATCGAACGATGTCAGGCAGTTGCCGGTCGGGCTCGACAGGTCCGAAGTCACCCATTGGTGGCATTGGCCGGTCGCTGCGTCAGGCATCACGTTCGGGTCGAAGACTAGTACGGTTATGACATCCCACGGGATGCTGCTTCCGCCTACATAGTTAACGACATGGTCGTGGGCTGGGGTAGGCAGGACTCCTTCTGGAAGTCCAAAGACTCCCGAGTTGATCCCTATGTGTTGTTCGACTGCCGTGAAGTAAGGTGAGTATATG
>DATGVR010000057.1:0-15952 GCA_035300255.1 Nitrososphaerales archaeon | reverse complement strand
TGCGTTGACCACCGCCCAATTCGTAGACACAGACGCGGAGATGGTCCTCGCCATAGAGAAGGGCGGCCTCTTCACACGCTTCACAGAAGAGAGGGTGCACCAGAAGTACAAGGCGATCCTCATCAACACCGCCGGCCAGCCACCTAGGTCCACCCGCTTCCTCCTTCGACGCCTGAACCAAGAGCTTGGACTGCCGGTGGGAATCCTCTGCGACGCCGACCCTTGGGGGGCCCACATCGCGATGGTGATACGTTCAGGCTCAGCCAATGCGGCGCATTTACGCGAGCTCACAACTCCGAGCGCGGTCTGGCTTGGGGTCTGGGCCTCTGACATCGTGAAGTACAAGCTCCCTTCCGACAAACTCACGGAGATTGACATCAAGAGGCTCTACGAACTCAAAGCAGATCCGCGGTACACCGAAAAAATGTGGCACGACGAACTCGAGACGTTCCTCAGGATCAAGAAGAAGAGTGAGCAGGAGGCCTTCGCTAGGTACGGCCTCAGTTACATCGTCGACAAGTACCTGCCCGATAAGCTCGAGCTCATGAAGAGCGCCTGAGCCTGGCCTGCACCGGGCTGCTTCGAAGCTCCCTCAGGGCATTAGACGCCACCCACCTAGCACTCGGGCTGTCCAGCTTCGAAATCCTGACCGCAAGCTTCTGAGCTTCCTTGTTCAACCTCAGGTTCCTTTTCCCGATCTGTCTTACGGACCAGTTTACGGCCTTCTTCACGAAGTTCCTATTGTCCGTCGACCCTCTCTCAATGGCCTCGAAGAACCCAAGGAATTTCTTGTCCTCGGCTTCCTTGTCGTGCACCGCGAGCTCGGCCATAAGGACGTAGCCGGCCCTCTTCACGAACTCCCCTTTTCTCTCCGACCATTCAGTCGCCTTATCATAGGCGAAAGGGGTTTTGTCGAACAGGCTCCCACAGCATCCGTCGCAGACATCCCAGGAATCGATTTCTTCGACCCACTTTTCCATCTGCTTCTCTGTCACCTTCGCAGGGTCGTCGACCATCGCTGCCAGAATCTTCGCCTCGTGGATGCCTGACTTCCAGAGCGCCAGGGCAAGCTCGTGGTTCATTCCCAGTCTCTTGGCTATTCCTCTGAGTGTTGGGATGGAGAGACCGAGGGTGTTCCTCGACGAAATGCCGAACCTCGCCATGCCTTCGACCGCCATAGGGTTAGCCTTCGCCTTCATTTCTCTGAGGACCGACTCGACGGACATCGAATCCCTCTCATCTCAAACAACTTCTAAATACCCTACTCCGTCTGCCCCGAACAGACAAGGTTGACCTTCACAGCTCAGCAGTCCAGGGTCGACGCCCTAGTCCGCTTGCTCGGGCTGGTGGTCCTCGCCTTCGGAATCGCGATGGTGTATTTCACATATGCCAACGCCGACGTCGCCGGGATCGCCCCGGAGATCGTCACGATCAACTATGCGTTGGGCCTTCTGCTCCTCGTCGTCGGCCTCTTCGCGACGTTCGCGAAGTTCAAGTGAAGAAATTGGCCGTGAAGCTTGCCCTAGCCGGGGTCGGCAATTGTGCTTCCGTATTCCTTCAGGGCCTGAGATTCTACTCCGGCACCGAGCGCCGAGGGCTCTGGCACGCAAATGTCGCTGGCCTCAAGCCAGGCGACGTCCAGGTAGTCGCCGCCTTCGACGTCGACCCTGGGAAGGTGGGTCTGGAGCTCTCTAAAGCCGCCTTCGCACCACCGAATGTCGCGAGAAAATACATCGCCCTCACGAAGAGCAAGGTCTCAGTGAGCGCTGGCATCTCCAAAGGAGATGCGGCACCCCACCTGAGGGCGACCAAGCTCGAGAAGGCAAACTCAGAGGAAGTCGCGAATCAGCTGGAGGCTTCCGGAACCGACATCCTGGTCAACATGATTTCATCAGGTTCTGATGGGTCGTCGGAGGAGTACGCCCGCGCAGCCTTGCGCGCCAGGTGCGGCTTCATCAACTGCACTCCGACTCTCGTCCAGAAGAATAACAAAGTCGCCGCCGACTTCCAGAAGGCCAAGCTCCCTCTGATCGGGGACGACCTGATGAGCCAGTTCGGCGGGACCGTATTCCACAAGGGCCTCCTCAGCTTGATGGTCAAGCGCGGCATCAAGGTCTCCAAAAGCTACCAGCTCGACGTCGGCGGCGGGTCGGAGACGCTGAACACCATCGACGAAGTAATCAAGATGGCCAAGCGAGACGTGAAGACCTCATCAGTCGCCTTGGAAGTTCCCTACAAGTTCGAAACGGTAGCCGGGACGACAGACTTCGTGGACTACATGGGCAACGACAGGACCAGCTACTTCTGGTTCGAAGGGAGCAGCTTCATGAATGTCGGCACATCGGTTGACGTATATCTCCGATCTTCGGACGGCGCCAACGCCGGAAACATTCTCCTCGACGTCATCAGAGCCACCTACCGTTGCATGAAGATCGGCAAGCTAGGAACAGTCGGCGAAATTTGCGCCTATGGGTTCAAGTCCCCGCCCAAGCCGATGCACTTCGATGAAGCTTACTCGAAATTCGCTGCCCTGTACGTCAAATAGAATTCCCAGAAAAGCCCGGCAAGCTACGCTAAGGCGACGGCAAAGACCCCAGAGTAACGCTCAATGTCATCATCGACCCAGACCTAATGATTCCCATCTGGACGGTCTGTCCCGCGATCGCGTTCCCTTCCAGGTAGCTGGCGAGGGAATCGAAATCGACCACCTTCACCCCGTTGACAGAGACGATGATGTCCCCTCCCAAGGTGTAGCTTGACCCTTCCACCGTCGCAGTCCTCGTCCCTCCCTGGATGCCTGCCTTGTCGGCCGCGCTCCCGCTGACGACCTTTTCCACCAGGACTCCGTAAGTGAGGCTCGAACCCGTGGCCTTTGCGAGTTGGTAAGTCATCCCCACCCCCTCGATTCCGAGGCTCGGATGCAGGGCGTACTTGCCCGACGTCACCAAGGAGGGCAGCTCACGCGATATCGTACTCGAAGGAATGGCGAAGCCCAGCCCCGCCGAATTGCTGACTGCCGCGGTCGTGATTCCGATCACTTCTCCCGCTGAGTCCAGCAAAGGGCCTCCAGAGTTACCCGGGTTGATAGGAGCGCTGAACTGAATCACGTTGGCAATTGAGCGGGTGGTATTGGTCGACTCCGTGATTGTTCGTCCGACCTGGCTTACGATGCCAAAGGTCATTGACCCAGAGAGTCCGAACGGACTCCCAATTGCGTAAACCGACTCCCCTACATGCACCGCCTGCGATGAGCTCACTATCGGGAGAGGGAAGAACTCTGAAGTCGGCGCGCTCACGCTTAAGACTGCCAAATCGCTGTGCAGGTCTGAACCCTTTACCGATGCCGGGTAGGCGTTCCCATCAGAGAATGTAGCGGTAATGTTCGATGCCCCGTCCACGACATGGTTGTTGGTGACGATATAGTATGAATTCTGGAAGCTGGCCACGAATCCTGACCCTTGCACAACCTCCACAGACTTCGTCTGCCCGAAGAATGTGTTCTGGGTCGTCACTAGGTCGCCTTGTACGGTAACCACGCTCCTACTCGCATTGGCATACAGGCTCTCCGGACCCATGCTCGGGAGGGTGGTGGTGTTCGATGAGTTCGCCGCAAGCTGCGACTGCAATGCAGAGTTCAATTCTTGGAGGTTGTTCAAGCGCAGCTGCAGGCTGCTTATCTCCGCAGAAGTTCCCGCGGCAGATGTCCTAGTGTAATTGTAGTAGGCAACGGCGGCTGTGGCAAGCAGTATGACAACGACCAGGGCCAGTATAATTCCTCTGGAATTGTTCCTCGGTTCAGTCTGCATAGGAGGCGTTTACCTCGGTTCTATTTATTGAATTTCTAAAGTGGGCCCAGAATCGTTGGAGACTCGGCTTCCCTCGGAGAGCCCGACCATCTTTGCACTGACATCCCACAATCTCTCGGCCAGCCTTTGATCATAAGACTCGGCAGAAGACTCCTTCTTGCCATGGAATTCGAAGTACTCCCCAGTGACTCCCTCGACGTCTGGTGAAGAGGCGAGGTACACCTGCGTCTTTGCCCCTTTCTCCGGGCTCAGCATGAAGAGCCTGGTGACCTTTCCGAGAAAAGCCGCAGGCCCCAACCAGTCACCCCAGATGTTTGTCGCCACGGCCCCCGGGTGCAAACAATTCGCCGTCACGCCCGTCCCCTGCAGTCTTCTAGCAAGTTCGTGGGTGAAGAGGACGAGTGCCAGCTTCGATTGGGAGTAAGCGCGCATAACACCGTAACCTTTCCCCATTTGCAGGTCGTCGAAGTTAAGGTGTCCCCCGTAATGCGCAACAGAAGAGACGTTGATGATGCGAGAAGGAGAGTCCCTCTTCAATATTGGCAGGAGCAGGTTGGTAAGAAGGAAGTGGGAAAGATAGTTCACCTGGAACGTCGTTTCAAAGCCGTCGATGGTCATAGACCGGAGAGGGAGTGCGACCCCGGCGTTGTTGAGGAGCACGTGCAGCGAATCGTGGTTCTTCGGGTACTCTTCGGCAAAGGCTCTTACGGAGGCAAACGACGCATAGTCTGCGATCATCAGTTCGACTGACTTGCTGCCGCTCTTCGTTTCGACATCTGCCTTCGCCCTCTCCCCTTTCTTCCGACTCCGGCAGACCATGACCACACGGGCCCCCATCGACGCCAGCTGCTCCGCGGACGCCTTCCCGATTCCTGAGCTGGCTCCGGTGATAATGCACGTCTTCCCATTGATAGGATCCGCGATCAAATATGATTCACAGGTCCTCTCTTCGCAGAATCCAGTCCCCGGCGCCATCTAGAAGCCTCTTCAGAACCAGGTAGGTATACCCAAGGGAGCCCACGAGAAGGATTCCGCCATAGGCGAGGAGGGGAAGCGGAAGCACAGGGTCTGGTTGGGCCGCGAGCAGGACCAACCCCATCACCGGGGAGACGAGGGCGAGGTTTACAATTGTTTGGTAGAGGAAGCGTTTGACGTCAGTCAGCTGTTGGGCCTGGGTTGTGAGGATGTCGTCAGTGGCGCTCTGGCCGTACCTCGACGCGAAGTAGATTCCCCCTCCCATCATGATTGCTGCGACTTCGAGGGCCGAAGGCAAGGCCAGGACGACTCCTAGCAAGGGCCCCGACTGCCCTAACCTTCCAAGCACAAGTGGGACGCCGACTGCCGCGGTCACAGGGGTCAAGATCAGGAGAAGCGGTGTGATTCTTGCTCTGTACACACCTCTAACGTACTTCCTAAGGTCGATTGAAGTTGTCTTCATGATCCACAGGCGCTCCTTCTCCAGCCATCCTCCTGCGCTGCCAGAGCCGAAGGAGCCTATGAGGAACAGGATGAACAGGAAGGATGTCGGTGAAGACTGGAAGCTCCCGGCCAAAGAATAGATGACCATGAAGGCAGAGAGGAATAGAGAGCTGATCAGAAGGCCCCTGCGTTCCTTGGTTCTCCTCATCACGACCGCTTCCTTTCTTCGCACTACCTCCCAGACCGATTTCCCTGAAGTCTCCAGGAGCGGGGCCACACGTCCCCCACCAGACGCCGCACCCGACTCGCCGGGGCCCGCAACCACCTGCAACACTTCGTAGAAATGTCCGCGAGACATCCTGAACCCAAGAGCTAATGCGGCCGCGAACCACGCGATGAGCAGAACCGCTTCAAAAATCAGCCCCGCGGTCCACTGTGATCCGTTGACCAAGCCGATGCTTATGTCGGCCGTGAGGCCGCTAGGAAGGATCTGCGTGATGACGTTCAACGACAGAGGGGCACCGGGGATGAGGAGAATCACCGGGAGGATGCCTATGACCGCCACCGAAACGATCAGGACGTTCCTCAATACCTTCAGCCTTGGCCCGAGGGTGGAACTCAAGGAGAGAGTGACGTCAGCGCTCAGGACGAGTCCCAACACGAGGAACAAAAGGGTCGCAAGTCCGGCCGGGATAGCCGCTGACACGGGCGCCCCGTAGAACAGTGCCAGCCTGACGTAGAGGAACATCATCGGAGGGAAGGAGAACAGGACTGTGGCGAGAGAGGTAATGAGCACTTTAGCCACGAAGATTTCTCTTGGCCTGACCGGAGATGTGAAGACGTAGTCGACGTCGGCCGAAGTGATGGGGAGGCCGCTGCCGCTGAAACCACTCTGCAGGAGCCCGATGAGGAGAAAAGCAAGAAGGAGTGATAGAGCAAAATTCGAGAATCCACCCGTTACGCCGAACTTGGATGAGAACGCGAGGAAGGTCTGGCTCCCGAACGCGATGAACAATATGGCGAACCCCTCGCCGAAAACCATCCAGAGGAGAGCGGCCCGCGTGATTCTCCCTTTCAGCCAGTACCTCATCAGGACCGCGATATTGGGCCATCCAGCAAGCCGCGTCCTGCCCCCGTCCAACTAAGTCTCCTCGGTCAGCTTCAGGAAGACCTCGTCCAGTCTTGCGTCCCCCTTCGTGTCAGCCAACTTCCGCAGACTCTCTAACACTCCGGTGGCCACGACAATTCCCTTGTCTATGATCACGATTCTGCTAGCATAATCCTGCACGATTTCCAGATTGTGGGTCGAGAGCAGGACAGTGCGGCCGACCCTCCCCTGGGAGGTTATCCATTTGTTCACGAAGACCTGGGTCTTCGGGTCCAGAGCAGTCAATGGCTCATCCAAGATGAGCACCTCGGGGTCATGGAGAGTGGCGGCGATGAGTGCGACCTTCTGCTTCATACCCTTCGAAAGGCTCCCCACCAGCGCGTCTGCCTTGTCCACCAGGGTGAAGGTGTTCAGAGACTCTGAAATTTTGACGTCGAGTTCGCCATCTCCGACGCCTCTGATTTTTCCGACGAACTTCAAGAACTCGCTTACCGTCAGCGCTGTATAAAGAGATGGGTTCTCCGGCAGATACCCAATGAGTTTTTTCGCGGCCTCGGGCTCCTTAACAACGTCGTGGCTACTTACCGTAACAGTTCCGCTCGTGGGCCTGAGGATTCCAACTACAATCTTCATCAGTGTGCTCTTTCCCGCGCCGTTTGGTCCGATGAGGCCGACGACCTCGCCCGCATCGACCCTGAGCGAGACCTTGTCCAGGGCAACCAAGTTGCCGTAGGTCTTGGTCAGTTTATCTATCGAGATGCCGCCCACTAGATGTCTTTCACCACTCTTCTCACAGAAAGGTTCCGTCCGTTTTGGGACCGCGATTTAAGACTCGTGTAGGTGGGCGTTGAATGTTCAAAAGGCAGCACTCCACGATGGGCTCGACGCGAAGTTTGGAAAGCGACCTTTAGTGGAAGATGTCTCTTCAAACGAATATGAAGCCCCGGCCTTGCTGGCGGAAGACGAAGTCATCTTTCCTCACTCAGAGGCTACCATAACCGCGCGGGACCAGAGGAACACGGCCGCGCTTCTGCAGGCAGCAATGGAGCGCCAGCTCATCGTACTCGTGCCTACTTCCAATCCGAAAGATGTCCCCGGCGCCATTGGCACCCTGGTTCATGTTCGAAAGACGGCCACCAATCACGGAAGGGTGAACGCGATAGTCAAGGGGCTCTGGAGGGTCCGCACCGAGAAGGTTCTCGACGGGATGGAATACTCGAGGGTTACATTCACGAAAGCAGAGGAAATCGAAGACGCTGCGGCGACCAGATCCGAAGGAATGAAATCCGTCCACAACCAAATCGACGAATTTACCAAGCTGATTCCCGGCATTCCGCCCGAGATAATCGATGCCTTGAGGAAAGCCGAAACACCCGGCAAGCTCGCCGATTTGTGCGCATATTCGCCGAGCTTCACCTCGGCAGAGAGGCTAGACCTGCTGAAGACTTTGGGAGCGGAAGAAAGGCTCCAGAAAATCAGCAGACATTTCGAAAGGCAGCTCGCCGACCTAAGGGAAGTAGCCAAAATCAAGACGATTTCTGAATGCGAAACTTGCGCGGAGCTCGCCGATAGGGCACTTGAATCGGAGCCATTTCGGAGAGGAGAAATTGCTGTGGAGTTCCTGAATCACGTCGCTCAGAAGCACACGGCCGAGTTGCTTGGGGTCCTTGCCGAGAAGTATGGCCCGGCTTTCATGCGCCGAAGGGCGCTGAAATGAAGGCGGCGACGGTCGGACTCGAACCGACGACCAATTGGTTAACAGCCAATTGCTCTACCACGCTGCCCAGTTGTGTTCCAACTTCTGAGCTACGTCGCCACAATTCGATGGGCAAAGGGTTGGGCTGAAAAACGTTGTTAGGTTCTTTAAATCTCCAGTTCCACACTCGGGCCTAGTTGGACTCCAATCCCTCGGACAAGGACAAGAAGGAGGTCGAGGGTGTGGTCCGCGCGTTCTATGAGGCAGGGAAGAACAAGGAACTCCCTTCTCTGGCGGACTTCCATGCTTCTGCTGGAATCTTCTCCAAGTTTGATGAGAACCCTCCGTACACCCGCCAGAAATCTGACGAAGCTTTCGTCTACGAGCAAGCGGCCTTCGCGAACATTTCTGACTACAACTACAACATCGAAGAGCTCCGGGTCGATCTGCTGGGCGACGCCGCCGTGGCCACATTCTACCTAACATACACTGGGATATTCGTAAACGACTACTCCTTCGAAGGCTCACCTGTCAGTTCCAGGGTCCGGGTGACCATGGTCTTGGCGCGGACCGACCGAGGGTGGAGAATCGCCCACGAACACCTAAGCAGATTCCCAGATTGGTCGGGGCCGAAGCCAGCGAAAAGGGGCTAGGACGAATTTGTCGGATTATTCGACTGGCTAGAGTTTGGAGGGCTGCCGCCACCAGTGATACAAAATCACCGCGACCACTACGATTCTGGCATAGATGGAGATCCCCATCAGGGTCGAGGTGACAGGAATGGTGAAGGCCCCTCCCTGAAATGTGAAAAGCAGCTGTGAGCCGAAGAACCCGAGTTGGCCTTCAACCCAGGGGACCAAGGCCTGGTTGAATCCGAAAAGCAGGTCTCCTACGAAGTAATACCCAACGTCGTTCATGAGCGAGACAAGTAGGCCGAGGCTCAGAGCGAGCTGCCAGTCCTTCAATCCTTGGAATACGATTAGAACTCCAAACGGCGCCATGTAGGTTAGAATCAACCATATGTGGTACGCCGGGGCACTTGTTGCGAACAGGTCAATCCAGTTCACAAGAACCAAGCCATAGAAGGCCGAAAAGAGTATCAACTTGAGCAGTGTCAGCTGTCTGGGATCCGTGGGCCTCAGCCCCCATGCGATCATTTCTATTCCGCTGACCAGCACCACAACCGAAAGCAAGGGCACCAAGGTGAGAGCTGCGATGTTCGGGACCAGGACGGCGACAGCGGCGAGCGCAATGGCGAGTGCCCCCGTTGCGATAGCCGAACCTCTCAGCCACCTTGGCTCGATGCGCCTAGTCGAAGGAATGATTCTCCCCAGCCCTTGAGCCGTGAGGCTGATTGCGAACAGAAACACGAGGGTCTGATAGCTCAGCCCAGGCAGGAAGATTACAATGAGGAGCACCAAGGCGGCCAATAGCCCTACCCCCAGAAGTCCCAGGCGTTCGAAACTGGCCAGCCGTTTCCTCAGTCCTCCTGCAACCATCGTCCTGATTGCACTGAAGAGGAGCGCAACAGAAAGGAGGACTACCAAATCCTCGGTCTGGTAGTTGAGGTTGGCAAGGATAACCACGGACACGACCACAGAGGCGAGTCCCAGCACGACCTCCAACGCCCTGAACCATCTGGGCGGTCCCTCAGCCTGCGCCAAACTCGGACCTTTGGGCAACTTCATCACTTAAGCATGAAGGAACTTTATCACAAGAAGGGTGGGCCCGCCCGGATTTGAACTGGGGACCGTTCCCGCCAGCGGGTGCTGGTACCGGTGTCTCCGTTCGAGGGTATGAGCCGGTCGCTCTGACCGAACTGCCCGTCTTTGAGACTCTGAGCTACGGGCCCACCATTCGCTTGCTCCTAAATTCTCGCCTTTAAGCAGAACGACCCAAACCTAAATAACCCTCCAAACCCACAACAAACTCAGTAGCAGTGAGCAAGGACCAAGACGAGGGTTTCGAAGACATCCTAGCTGAACTGGATCGTGAGGAAGCTCGTGTCAAAATAAGAATGGAGATGCGGCGTTTTGGAAAACCGACCACGGTCATCGAAGGGATCAAGATGAGCGACAAGGACATGCACGAGCTCAACTCAAAGATGAAGCGGGCCCTCGCCACGGGGGGTACGGTGAAGGATGGGATCATGATTCTTCAGGGGGACCACAGAGAGAACGCGGCCAGGATGCTCAAGGAGAGCGGCTTCTCAGAGAGCGCAATCGAAGTAATCTGACCCGTCTCTCCTCTCGTCTAATGTGCCAGCTTCCGCTTCAAACTTTTAAAGGGTAAAACGAGGCGCAGGCAGTAAGAGAAGTCATCATGTCGAAGCCGATAATCACCTTCGAGGACTTCGTCAGACGGTTGCTCATAGTCATCTTCTGGGTCACGCTCCTCTCAGTCGTCGTCATAGTCCCGATCTACTACCTCCTCGACTCCATCTTCCACTTCCCCGTAGACATCTTCGCCCTGGCGACTGTCAAACCGTTTGAGTTCCTCGCCTTCCAGCTCAACCTGATATCCACCGAGCCCTTCCGGACCTTGTTCGCATTGACGGTCTTCCCGGGCTTTACTTTCGTCGCAGTCTACTCGACCATCCTGATGGGCTGGGTGGAGAGGAAGTTCACGGCGAAGATCCAGCTGAGGACTGGCCCAATGTACGCCGGGAAGTACGAAGGGATCCTACAGAACATCGCCGACTTCTTCAAGCTCGCATTCAAGGAAATCGTAATCCCGAACGGCGTCGACAGGGCGACTTTCATCGCCATTCCTTTTGCCCTGATGGCAGTAGCTGGAGCTCTAATCGCACTTGTCCCTTTGTCCCCGACCACCTTCATCGCAAACCCGTCGGTCGGGGTGGTGATGGTCTTCGCAATCCTCGGGTTCACGCCCCTGGTGGTCCTCCTGGCCGGATGGGCGAGCAACAGCAAGTACCCGTTCCTCGGCGGGCTGAGGGCCCTGCACCAGCTCGTGGCCTACGAGATTCCTCTTATCCTGTCCTTGGTGGGAGCCGTCGTACTCTCTGGTTCCCTCAACCTGATCGGGGTGGTCCAGGCCCAGAGCGGGCTCTGGTACATCGTCCTCCAGCCTCTGGGGGCGATAGTATTCTTCATCGGGGCTCTTGCTGAGCTCGAGCGCATCCCTTTCGACATCCCCGAGGCGGACACTGAAATCGTAGCCGGGTGGCAGACCGAATACACCTCTATGCTCTTCGGGACCTTCCAGCTCGCCAACTTCTCAAGGATGTACATAATGGCCGGACTGTTCACAACTTTCTTCCTGGGCGGCTGGCTCGGGCCTCCCCCGCTCCCCCCGGAAGTTTGGTTCATCCTGAAGGTGACAGTCGTCATGCTAGTCATGATGCTCCCACGAAGCATAATGCCCAGGCTGAGGATCGACATGCTTCTAAGGACGGGCTGGGTGAAGCTCCTCGCTCTTTCTTTCGCCAACATATTCCTCACGATGTTGATCGTAGCGCTCGGAGTAGTGAAGTAGTTGGGGACCTGGGCGTACATCAAAGGGGTCTTCATCGCCACCTGGAGCGGCCTCAGGCACCTCTTCCGACCGAGGATGACCCTGCGTTACCCCGAGCAGAAGCTCGACCTCGAGGGGCCCGGCTACCAATACGACGCGAAGAAGGGAGTAGGACTTCCGGGGTTCAAAGGGAGGCACATCCTATACTTCGAGAAGTGCACCGGATGCCAGCTCTGCGCTATCGCCTGCGACGGCGTGGCCGTTGCCATCGATATGCAGAAGGTCCAGAAGGGAAAGGTTCAGAACAAGAAGGACATCTGGCCCGCGGTTGACTACGGCAGATGCGTCCCACCGTCTACCCCCATAATCACCATTGATGGGGTCAAGCCCATCTCTGAGGTCCGTGTCGGAGACAGGGTCCTCACACACACTGGGAAGTTCAGAAAAGTGATGAGGCTCTTCAATCGGAGCTACAGTGGGAAGCTCTACACTTTTTGGACTTCAGGGAATCCCGAACCACTTACAACTACAGAGGACCATCCCATTCTCATCTTCGACAAGGGCGAAATTTCTTGGTCATTCGCGAGTGAAATAAGACGGGGGGCCTTCCTAACTCGTCCTGCACTCTCGGAACCTCTTCACGATGGAAAACAATTGAGTCGAGAGCTCTACGGGACTAGTAGCGATCGAGGCTCCGTGACGAGTCAAGTGGTTCTGATTTCTCGTATGAAACCGTCAGCTCCTCTAGATTCAAGCCTCGAGCATGGGATGATAGTCTCCGCGGTCATCAGAACGGAAACGGCCGAAGTCCGAGATTTCATCGTGCAGAACCTAGAAGTGGAGGAAGACAATAGCTACGTTGCCTCTAACCAAAGCGTGCACAATTGCGTCTTCTGTGGTCTCTGCTTGGAACCTGACACCGAGGTTGCTACAAATCCCGGATTGAAGCAAATCAATCAGATAGCCATAGGCGACATGGTCCTGACGCACAGCGGAGACTACAAACCAGTTACCAAAATCTGGGACATGCAATATTCAGGACAAATGTACTGGATTTCCGTATATGGAAAACCGGAGCCGCTCGCGTGCACGGCAGACCATCCGATAATAGCCGTGTCCAGACCTGTCTCCAGTAGAAAGGACAAACGCCTGCTCAGAGTCACCTCACCCCTGCTGTTTTACAAACCGGGGGAACTCAAGCTCGGAGACTATCTTGTCAGCCCTATCGTTCGCAAAGTTGTGCACACTGATAGGTATGAGAAGGATGTACCGATGTACAGAGGGGGAAGTACAAAGAGAAGACTGTCGCTCGAAGCTTCACCCGAACTTTTCCGACTGATTGGGTACTACTATGCGGAAGGGTCCTGCGAAGGAGGGAGGAGGGTAAACTTCGATTTCAACGAGAACGAGCGTGAAACACACGCAAGAGATTGTAGAAACCTCGTGGCCAGATTCTTCGGGAAGGAATGCAAGGTCAGGAAGAATGGTGAGCACGGAATAAGACTAGTTCTAGACTCTGCCCTAGTAGAGGATTTCTTTTCACAGTTTGGAAAGGGCGCACCAAATAAGAAGATCCCGGACTGGATCTTCTTCGCAGAGCCCGAGAAGCAACTCGAACTCCTCAAGGGGGAATGGCAGGGAGACGGATGCAGGGTAAGGCAGGCCCGTCAGAAATACCTGAACATCACGACCACCTCCAAGACGCTAGCTTTCCAACTGCAATCAATCTACGCAAGACTTGGGATTGTTGCCACAATCGATACCGAGCAATCTCCTGACAGACTTAGAAGTTACCATGTCAACGTCTTCGGTCGCTGGGCGATCAAGCTCGCTCAGATGTGGAACATAGAGTTCGACTACAATCCGACCAAACACGCCGACAAGTTCCACATCGACGATAGGTACGTCTACCTGCCTATTCGAAAGATCGAAGTCGAACAGGTCAGCGACCACCGCGTAATGGACGTGACTGTCGAAGACGACCACACCTTCGCGCCCTTGGGCTTGGCCACAAGTAACTGTGTGGATGCTTGTCCTTTTGACGCCCTCTTCATGACCAACGAATACGAGCTCTCGTCCTACGACAAGATGAGCCTGAAGTACACCCCGGACATGCTCGCCATCCCTCCCAAGTTGGAGGGGAAGAAGTACAAGGTGGAATTCGACACGAAGAAGGGGGTCGTCAAGCACGGCTGACATCGTCTTTCTCGCATTGATGGTAGTCACCGTGGGGAGCGCCATCATCGCGCTGGAGGCGAAAGAGATCATCTACGGCGCCATCGGGCTGGCCGGCTCTCTCTTCGGGGTCGCCACCCTGTTCTTCCTGCTCAACGCTCCCTACGTCGCCGTCTTCCAGATCGCGGTCTACATCGGCGCTGTCGCCGTCTTGATACTATTCACAGTGATGCTCGTCAGACAGGAGAAATGGGCCAAGGAGGTCCGCTCGACCTCGTTCACTAGACTCGCCGGGGCAGTGACGGGTCTGGCGGTGGTCCTGGCTCTGAGCCTGGCCGTCCTGGCGACCAACCTCTCCCAGTTCACCAATCTGACGAACAGCGCGACCTTTGTCGACATAGGCCAGCTGATTTCCACAGGAGACTCCCCGGTCCTCGAGGTCTTGGCGCTCGTCCTCGCCTCCGCGGTCGTCGGGGCCCTGACGCTCTCCAAGGTCGAAAGGGAGGACAAGACACAGTGAACTCCCTCGCAGACTTCGTCATCGTTTCCGCGATGCTCTTCGGGATTGGAATCTATGGCCTGGTGACGAAGAGGAACGCCCTCCGTCTTCTCTTCGCGGTCGAGATAATGATCAACGCCGCCAACCTGAATTTCGTCGCCTTTGGCCAGTACCTTCCCTTCGAAACTGGTGCACAAGCCTCGGCCCCGAACGCCTTGGGTCAGACCTTCGTTCTCTTCTCGATAGCTCTCGCTGCCGCGGAGGCGGCTGTGATACTTGCGATAGTGGTCGTCGCCTACAGGCTGCACCACGACGTCGACGTAAGCGAGCTGAAGTCCCTGGAGGGATAGAATTGGTAAATCGAACATCGTCCTTCTATGAATCCTCTCGCGCTTCGGTGTAACCACAATTGGTCCAATATTTTCTACTTCAATCCATAGTCGTCCCCATAATCGCAGCCGCATTATGCTACCTCGCCGCGCCAAAAGTCGGCAAGCATGTCGGTTGGCTTGCATTCTCTTCTCTGTTCTTCACTACCCTTGTCCTTGTGGGCACCAGTTGGTCCCAGCTCTTCTCTGGGGGGCCTTCCATCTCGGAGAGCTACGCCTGGGCCCCGAGCGCAGGCCTGACGTTCGGGTTCCTCGCCGACGGGCTCAGCTTCCCCGTCGCCATTTTGGTCAACCTCGTCCTTGCGGCCACGGCCGTGTACTCGATGCCGTACATGCAGAACAGGGTCAAGGGCCTGTACGGCGCAGAAAGGCCAGCCAGGTACGGTATCTACTACATGAACTTCCTGCTTGTCTCCGCGGGCCTCATTGGCATCGTCCTCTCGACGAACCTGATTGAGCTCTACCTTTTCCTTGAGCTCGTGCTCATTCCCACGTTCGTAATTATCACGCTATTCGGCTACGTCGAGAAAGAGAGGGTCGGAATCATCTACATCATCTGGAACCAGCTCGGGGCCTTCGTCTTTCTAGCGGGCATCGCCATGTCCTACGTGGCGACAGGGAGCTTCGACATCTCCTCCCTGGGAAGTGCCCAAACTAGCAACCTCGCCTACTGGGTTGCAGGGCTGATACTCATCGGGTGGCTGCTCAAGATGGCCGTCTTTGGCCTGCACATGTGGCTCCCGATAACAGAAGCAGAGCCTCCGACCTCCTTCGCTCCCACCATGGCCGTAGTTTCTGGGATAGGGGCCTACGTCATAGCCCGGCTCTTGTTCTTCGGGATGCCCATCACGTTTCACGCCTTCAGCCTCCCGCTGATGGCATGGGCGGTCCTAACGATGTTCTACGGTGGCGCTGTCACGCTTGCTCAGAATGATGTCAAGTACCTTTTTGCCTGGTCGACTATGAGCCAGAACGCCTATTCTGTCCTCGGCCTGGCGAGCGCCTCGGCCCTCGGCGCGACGGGTGGGGTTTTCTACTTCGGGAGCCACATCCTGGGGAAGTTCGTGATGTTCGCGGTCGCAGGGATACTCCTCACCCAGACTGGGTTCCGTGACGTCAAGAAGATGGGGGGCCTTGCAGCCAAGATGCCGCTCACTGCGTCTCTCTTCGTCCTCGGGGCGCTCATCCTCTCCGCCGTCCCGCCGACAAGCGGATTCCAGGCTGAATGGATAATGTTTGCTGGGATATTTTCGCAGGGAGCCCAGGGCTCATCGACCTACCTCCTTGTGGCGATACTGGGCCTTATCGCAACCCTGCTGACTGTTGCCTACACATTCTGGCCCGTCAAGAGGATTTTCTTTGGCACTCTGAACTCAGGCCTAGAAG
>DATGVR010000056.1:0-17420 GCA_035300255.1 Nitrososphaerales archaeon | reverse complement strand
CGGTGCCGTGGTAGTGCGGCGACCACTCCATGAAAGAGATGCCTTTGCCCTTCACTGTGTGGGCGATAATCACCGTAGGCCTGTTGCGTGTGCTGGCGGCCAGGTCAAAGCCATCCATGATCTGAGTGAAATCATAGCCGTCGACCTCAATCACGTTCCAGTTGAAGGCCCTCCACTTTGCGGCCAGTGGTTCGATGGGCATTATCTGCTCTGTGAGTCCGTCCTGTTGAATCCCGTTCCTGTCGATTATCGCAGTGAGGTTGTCCATCCTGTACTTCGATGCCGCCATTGCCGCCTCCCATACCTGCCCTTCCTGCTGCTCCCCGTCGCCCATCATCACATATGTCCTGAATGTCTTCTTGTCGAGCCTCGCTGCCAGCGCTGTGCCAACTCCCAATGAGAGCCCGATCCCCTCTGAACCCGCGGGGGCCTCGACCCCGGGGATGCCCATGGACGGATGCCCCTGGAGTCTTGACCCCAATTTCCTCAGGGTCATCAGCTCCTCGACCGGGAAGAAGCCTGCCTGTGCCAAGATGGAATATAGCAACGGCGCCGCGTGGCCCTTGCTCAGGAAGAACCTGTCCCTGTCGGACCATGAGGGATCCTTGGGGTCGTAATGCATGACATGGAAATAGAGCGTTACCAGCAGCTCTACTGCGGACAGGGAACCACCAGGGTGCCCGGACCCTGCTTCCGCAAGGCTTTCCAGAATCAGCTTGCGAGTGCTTCTCGCGAGTTCCTTGAGTCTGCCTACTTCTTGCGCGATCTCCATCAACGCCTCACCGGTACCTGAATGATTCTTTGGACGAAGTCCTCCGTCCCTTGAGCCCTTACCTCGAGGTCATGCATCGAAAGCGAGGCCGCTCTTGGAAGCTCACTCCTTGCCTCCCCTGCTACGTTACTTAGCACCGCTGCTTGGTAGGCATTCCCTCCGGAAGCCACTGCCAAGCTGAAGACCCCGGTCATGGCGTCCCTGACACCGACCTTGCTGAACAGGTTCTTCTTACCTCGGATGGGCGGGAAAAGAGTCACGTTGTCTTTGTCGAACAGGGTCACTCCCTGCTCTCCCCGTGTAATCAGAATGGCCCTGCACTCGAGCCTGCTCAGCAGGTTCACCCCCATGTTCCTCAAACTCGTCTCGTTGACCATAGCCATTCCAGTGGCGTGGGCTGCCTCCTCGAGGTTCGACTTCACGTAGGTCACCCCCGAGAAGTCGAGGTAGTGATGCATCTTTGGCTGCGCCACGACGATCTTCCCCGAAGAATGGGCGGCAGCGACGATCCCCCCGATGAGGGAGCTCGATATCGCCCCACGGTCGTAATCTGATAGTATCACGCAGTCAACGTCCGGAAGGTGAGGCTCAGCCTCAGAAAGGAGCTTTTTCGCCATCGCTGGAGGGACATCTCTCCTGTCTTCCCTGTCTATTCTGAGGGTGTGAAACGTGTTGACCATGATCCATGTCCTGAGGGACGTGGGTCGGCCGGTGTCTGTCACAACCCCGTCATAAGAGACGCCGTACTTGGAGAACTCTGACTTCAGCCAGTTGCCATATTCGTCAGAGCCGACTAGTCCCACGAGACTGACGGACGCCCCCAATGAAACAAGTTCCCTAGACAGGTTTGCGGCTCCGCCGGGAAGGAATATCTCACCAACATAGTCCCCTGCTGGCACTGGGGCTTCCCTCGCTAACTTACGTGCAGCCACCTCGACAAACCTGCTGACTAGCAGGTCGCCTACAACCAGAATCTTTCGTCCCTGGAACTGTCGGAGTACCCCGGTCAGTCTTTCTTTGTCGACCGAGTCCAGCGGCAATTTTTTTCGGAATTGCTTGCCTTCTTGCCCTCTTTAAGTCTTGGCGGCCTTCTTCTGGCCCGACCCTCCGTCCGATTTCCATTTCTCTGCGAGCAGGTCGCCGATTACACCCACAGCCTTCCGAAGTTCTCTGTCCATTGCTAGAGGATCGTAGCCCTTAGGCGGCGGGTAATCGAGGAACTTTTGGTTCGGGTCGGCGCTGAGGAAATCTTTGCTTGCCTCATAGATTGTCATCAGCGCAGGTCCGTTGAGCCTTTCAAGCTCGGACTTCCATGCATGGTGGAATCCCTTATCCGAGAGGAAGGTCAGTTTCATGTCCCCATCGGCCTCTTTTTTCACGTCTTCCCAGAAGACCCGGTCGAAGTCCCCCTTCGCGACCTTACCGGATTTCAACTTCGATTCGTACGACTTGGCCAGATTTGCGGCCTTCTCAGGTGAGATCTCGAAGTGGTCGGAGATTTGATCCATCGTGAGGCCAAGGTCGGAGAGGTAGTAGCAGCCCTCCTCCAATATTTCGTCGCTGACGTCATCGGTCTGCATACCCCAGACTCCTTTCGGTTCGCTTTAAGCGCTCTTAGCGGGGGCTCTCTCTGTCGAAGAGAACCTGGGACCGTTTGATATACGGAATCGGATTGTACCAGTTCCATTTCCCTACAGTCGACATCACTGCGGGCACTAGGTACGTCCTCACGATGAGGGCATCGATTAGGATTGAGAATGCGAAGGAGAACCCGAGTTCCTTCAGCAATAGGTCGCTCGATAGCATCAGGGCGCCGAGCGAGCCGGCCAAGATGATTGCGGCCGCTGTGATAATCCCGCCAGTCTGCTCGATGGCCCCTACGATCGCGTCGTTGAGATTCTTTCCTTTAGTTGCTTCCTCTCGGACGCGAGTAAGGATGAAGATGTTGTAGTCCATGCCTAGGCCCAGGAGTGTGACGAATAGAAAGAACGGGACGATGAAGAGAATCTGATAGCTGTAGAATTGTTTGAAGATGAACTGCGCAATTGCGAGCGTCCATACGATGCTCATCAAGACCGATGCTACTGCGAACACAGGGAGGAAGAGCGACCCAAGGACGACCAGAAGTACAAGAGCGACGCCTATCGCAACAATGGGCACCACGGCGTTGAACTGCGAGTCGAACAGGTTCTTGGTGTCTAGGGTTGAGCCGGACGCTCCTCCGACGAAGACTCCAGTCACCCCGGGGGATGAGCCGAAGTTCGTGTGAAGATGCTGCCTGATATATTGAGCATCGGTTATTGCCGCGGTCGAATACGGGTTGATTCCAAAGTTCAGCGTCACGAGGACCGTCTTGTTGTCTCTGCCTATGCTCTGGGTCACGTCGACGAACGCCTTCTTGCCGGATGACGTCGAGTAGTTGATCGAATTGTAATCGACCGACTTCCCAAACGGCATGGTTGGGCTTGTGATGTTCCGCACATCTGGAGAGGCCGCTATGCTCGAGCTGACGCCCGCGACGGTTTTCATCTCCTCCAGGTTGAAGGAGTGCGACACCACCAAGGGCTTATCGAAGGTGATAACTACGTAGGAGGGTGAGAGCCTCCCTGCGCCGAACGCCGAGGCCAAATTGTTCGACGCTGCGACCGATTCGAGATTGCTCGGAGCCGCGGAAAGAAAGTCATAGGTCGGAGTCGTGTTGACATACGTGTAAATGGCGGGGACCGAGACGACGATCGCCAGCACGATGAGCACCCTGGCCCTCTTGACCGCCAGGGCCCCGCTTCTTGAAAAGTAACCTGTCTTTCTCTCGAGCCTCGTGAGGACAGACACAGAATAACGCTCGAAGCGATCTCCGGAGTTAGGCCAGAAAGTTCGTCCGCCCACTATGCTGACTATGGCAGGAACGAGTGTGAGCGCGACCAGGAGAGCGACCAGGACGCCTAATCCCACAACGTAGCCAATGGTCTGCAGGAAGATGACCGAGGTGAGGGCCAGGGCTAGGAAGGAGATGATCACGGTCGCTCCGCTGGTTGCGATGCTTTCACCAGCCCAGGTTACCGATGTCCCGACAGCCTGCTGGACCGACGCTCCCTTGACCCTCTCCTCCCTGTATCGTGCGACTACGAAGACGCTGTAGTCTGTCCCTACACCAATTAGTATCGTCAGGAGTATCGTTGGAATTGTGAAATCGACTTTCGCTATGTAGGTCCCGACCAAGACGATGAAGACCTGAGATATTCCGAGGGCGACCCCAATGGTGCCCAGAGTGATGAATGGAGTCAAGAGGGACCGGAAGAAAAGACCTGTCGCTACTATCAGCAAGACGATGGTCACAGGGAGAATGAGCCCGAGGTCAGCCTGAGTGGAATTCCCGAAGTCGTACGAGACGGCATCCTCACCTGTTACCTGAGCTGATTGGACCCCCGAGTTGGGGCCGGTGCCCGACTCGACCGCCGCGACATCGGCTCTCACAGACACGATATTCTGGTTGGAAGAACGGTCCAGTCCCAGGGATATCAGGGTCACGTCCCCGGCCGGCGAGACCAATGAGGTTATGAGGGTAGTAAGGCTCCTACCCACGCCAAAGTCCGAGGGTTTGCGGACGATGTTACCTGCCAGCGAACGCACAGAGGAGTTGGTGTATGTATTCCCCAGGGCAAAAGCAGATTTCACGAATTTGTGCGAGAAGCCAGACGAATTGGAGACGTAGGCCACAGAAAAATTAGCCAGCCTTGAATTTGCCTGGGCTCGGGTGTCGCTGAGGAAATCAGAAAGGCTGATGGCATTTAGCACGGCCGAGCTGAAGGCCCGCGAATCGGGCCGGAAGGTGTCTGCGTACTGGATTCCAGATGTCCGCGCTGCAACGGATGCCCTGGCAATCACCGTAAGATTGGAAAGTTGGGGGTCGGACCAACTCGCGCTCCAGGCGGAATCGAACAAGTTCAGGACATGGGAGGAATAGAGTCGGAATGCGGTCGAGTTCTTGGATGAAAGAGTCTGCGCGGTTGTGTTGAGCGCCACCGCGTCCGCCTTGGACAGATTCTGTGTCGATGCGTAGGCCTGCTGCCAGACTCCGATGTAAAGAGCCGGGACCCCCAGAAGGAGACGGGTAGTACCGTTTGCCCCGTCCTGCGCGGAAAATGTCGCGCGGTTAGTGCCCTTGATGGCTGAATACAAAGGAGAATAGACGTCGATGGTCTGGTTCAGACCGCGAATCCCAGGGTCTGTTTTCAGTGATGTCGTGACACGGCTTATGAAATCTTGGGCAGCCGGCGAGGTGACGTTATTTCCGGAGATGACAATCAGGAGAGTGCTGCCGGGGACGGTCTTGGCGAACTGCGAGGAGATGAGTTCCGAAGCCTTTACCGATTCAAGCTGATTTCCGGAAGCTCCTCCTTGCTGAAGCGAAGTGACAGCCCCTTCGTTAAGGACAGCGGGCACGACTGCGATTAGAGCGATGATCCAGGCGGCCACGATGTACTTCCTGCGCCTGTATACGAAGCCCCCAAGCCGCTTGAAAGGAGCGGAATCACTCGAATCTGGACGAGACTGAGGCTCGTAGATCAACAAGGATGCCTCAACACATCGTGTAATTATGCATTGGAATATTGTAGGAATCTTCAGCGCTTTTTGACGTGGAGAAAGCCGTCCATCTCCTTCACTTCGTAGAGCGGCTCATCCTCCACGGGCTCATCGAAGACTCCTTTGCCTGTCTTGAGGTCCCAGACGGTCCCATGGCCGGCACAGGTCACGGCCGTACCATCCAAGGTGCCCTCAGAAAGGTCCCACTGTTCGTGAGTACAAATGGCCCCCATGCCGTAGTACCTTCCGTCAACGTTCGCGATTAGGACTGATTCTCCGCCGACCTCCACGCTCACCATCGCATCAGGGGGTACCTTAGATGCCTCGATTGCCTTCATGTAATCTGCCATGTTCTCCACCGGTTAGGTCGCGGATAAAAATTCTTTCTCTGCGGGGCAGAGCACGTGGAGACGCGTCTAGGACCCCATGGTTTTTCAGGTCAGGGCTAGCTTGGCGCTGTTGCTTGTATGTTCTCCTCGAGTTCCTTCAAGTCTTTGAGGGAATCAACAAAGAACCACTCACCGTAATAGGGATAAGAGAGAAGTTCGCCGCGAGCCACCAAGTTGGGAAACGTCTCCCTCTCGATGTCACCCTTGTCCGGCAAATACTTCTGCGCTCTCTTCGCGTTCAAGACATAAACCCCGCCGTTGATCCACACGTCAGGGAACGCTGGCTTCTCCTCGAAACCCCTTACAACCTTGAGCTTGTCGATCTTGACGACGCCGAATCGCGAGCGGTAGGGGACCACCAGCATGGACGCTGATGTCTCTCCCGCCTGCCGGTGTGCTTCGACCATCCGCTTTAGAGGCAGGTCAGTGATGATGTCCCCGTTGGTGACCACCACGAGGTCATCTGGTTGGTTCGCCGATATTGCTTTTTTCACTCCACCACCCGTCCCAAGAGGTTCATTTTCCACAGAGTAGTTCACTGGCACCCCTTTGAAGTCCGACCCGAAATGTTCTTTCAGCTTCTCCCATTTGTAACCGCAGGCGAACGTAATGGAGTCAATGCCCCCTTCTTTCACAAGCCATTCGATTTGGTACTCGGATATCGGCCGCCCGTTAACCGGAATGAGCGCTTTGGGTCTGTCGTCGGTCAGAGGACGGAGCCGCATGCCGAGGCCGCCAGCAAGGACAATCGCTTTCATGCTCTCCCCTGGATGGGCATTCGGCCCTTTTTCCAAGCGATAAGGATTTCCTTGTTGCGATGTCGGTGTCAAATGTGATGCCTCTCATTGCGCCTCCATGTCAACGTGGTTACCTTCGAACGCTGTATAGACCGAATCGCAACATGATTTAAGAAGGGCTCCTGATGCGACCCTCGAGTTTGTCTGGACAAGAACTGGTGGCGCCAAGTGTCACTCGGCCGCTCCTACCGAAGCAGCCTGAGGTGAACATAGGGAGCGCGGGGCACGTGGACCACGGCAAGACCACTACGGTCCAGGCGATAACCGGGGTCTGGGCAAGCGCCCACAGCGAGGAGCTGAAACGAGGTATCACAATCAAGGTTGGCTATGCCGACGCGGCATTCTACAAGTGCTCTCACACCCCGGTCCCAGCAGCTTATTCCACAAGCCCGAAATGCCCGGTCTGCGGGAGAGAAACGAAGCTTCTCAGGGCGGTAAGCTTCGTCGACACCCCTGGCCACGAAAGTTTGATGACTAACATGCTGGCGGGCGCGTTCCTAATGGATGGTGCACTGCTCGTAATCGCAGCCAACGAGACCGTGCCAAAGCCTCAGACGAGGGAACACCTTCAGGCGCTGCAGATGCTTGGGATGAAGAGGATTGTGATTGCACAGAACAAGGTGGACCTTGTGAACGACTCCGAAGCGAAGAAGAACCATGCCCAGATTGAAAAGTTCGTCGAGGGCACAGTCGCGGAGGACGCGCCGATTGTGCCTATCTCCGCCCAGCAGAGGCTGAACATCGACGCCCTAATCGAAGCCCTTGAAGAGGTCGTCCACACTCCCAAAAGAGATATCGGGGCTGCCCCGCTCATGTACGTCGTCAGGAGTTTCGATGTGAATAGGCCCGGCGCGGAAATCTCGGCGCTCTCTGGCGGCGTCCTCGGAGGGAGCCTTACGAGGGGGGAGTTGCGCGTGGGAGAGGAGATAGAGTTGAGGCCGGGGATGGTCGACGAAAGGAGCGGCAAGTACGTCCCGGTTGTGACCAAAGTGGGGAGCCTGCAAACGGGAGCGGGGCAAGCGGAAAAGGTCGGTCCTGGGGGACTCGTTGCCATAGGCACACACCTCGACCCCACTTACACTCGTGGTGATCAGATGGTTGGGAGCGTCATCGGCAGGCCCGGGACTCTCCCGGAGACCCTGGAGCACGTCACACTGGACGTGACTCTGCTTGAGACTGCAGTGGGTTCGGCCGAGCTCGTCAAAGTCGATAAGGTGAAGCTGGGAGAGAACGTCAGGCTGAACCTTGGCACCGCGTCTACTCTGGCTGCTGTCACGTCGGTCAGGGGGGATGTGATCGAGGTGGACCTGAAGAAGCCGGTCGCCATAGAGATGGGGATGAGGGCCGCCATAAGCAGGAGAATCGCAGAGAGATGGCGCCTGATCGGATCTGGCGTCCTGAAGTAGTCCTTGCAACGTGTAATATTTGACAGCAGTTTCCTGATGGCGGTAGCCGAGAATCCTACCACGTGGTTCCAAGATATCGTCCAAGGTCTGGGAAGTTTCGAACCCATCCTCCCGGCCTGCGTTCGAGATGAGCTGTCGAAGATGGCCCTGGGTCGGGGGAAGCGGGCGCGTGGAGCACGTGTTGCCCTTGAGCTGGCTGCAAACTTCGCCACAATTTCGTGCGGCATGGCGGCCGTCGACGACGAAATAGTTTCGGCGGCACTCACGAAGGAGGCGGCTATCGCTACGACCGATTCAGACCTTGCCCTTTCGGCGAAGGCGGCGCACCTCAGAGTCGTTTTGCTCAGGTCCGGAAGAGTCGCGTTTGGGTAGATTCCTCTGACAAGAATTCAAGAACCCGTTAATATTCCAGCCCGAAGGATCGCCCCCAAGATGTTTCTCCCGAAGATCGACTCTCCGAAGGAAACAAGAAGGATTACGGCATTCGTCAAGAAAATTGTTGCCGACGCCTCTGCCGGCGGAGTGGTCGTGGGCCTCAGCGGGGGAGTCGACAGCTCGGTGGTATGCGCGCTTTGCGTGGGGGCGCTGGGCAAGCAGCGGGTCCTTGCGGGGTTAATGCCTTCTGACTTTACTCCGGAGCAAGACATCGAAGACGCGAAAGCCCTGGCGGAATCCTGGCAGATCAGGTCGTCGACCGTTCAAATATCTTCGTTGGTGAGGTCGCTCGGCACCTCGGTCGAAATAGATGGGACCAAAATCGCGAAGGCGAATGCAGTGGCGAGAATCAGGATGGCGATCCTCTACTACTATGCGAACACCCTTGGATACCTTGTGGCTGGGACAGGGGACAGGAGCGAGAATCTTCTGGGCTACTTTACGAAATGGGGGGACGGGGGCTCAGACTTCTTGCCGATCGTACATCTCTACAAGACCCAGGTCCGGGAGCTGGGGGAATATCTCGGATTGCCAAAGAGGGTGGTGGAGAAACCCGCGTCTCCTCAGCTCTGGGCCGGCCATAAAGCCACGGATGAGATTCCTGCGGATTACGACAAGATCGACGTAGCTTTGCACTATCTATTTGACAAGAAGGCTCCCAAGGCCAAGGCCGCGAGGGCGGCCGGAGTCTCACTTCATGTTGTAAACAAGGTGTTGGAAATGCACAATCGGTCTGAGCACAAAAGAGTACTCCCGCCTTCACTCGTCGAAGAAAATTAGGATTTTCGTCTCATATTAGCCAAAGATTAATATCGCCGACTCAAAGCGGTGGCCGCGTTTCTGACCATTCATGTTTGAGCTAGTCAATCTTCAGGATGTAGTCCGCGTCCCCCCTGACAAGTTTGGGTCCCCACTTGAGAAGGTCGCATTGGACCTGCTCAAGTTGAAGTATGAAAGCACCATCAACCCAGACCACGGATATCTCGTGCTCGTCACCAAGGTCGACGTTGACAAGGTAGGGAAGATCATAGCCGGGGACGGGGCGACTTATCACAGAGTCCGGTTCGAAGTCTTGTCCTTCTTCCCTCTGAAGCAAGAGATAGTCGAGGGAGAGATAGTCGAAGTCACGGACTTCGGGGCTTTCGTTCGCATCGGCCCCGCCGACGCGCTCCTTCACCTGAGCCAGATCATGGACGACTACCTGACGAGTGACGTGAAATCGGGAATCATAACCGCTTCGCAGAGCAAACGGACGTTGAGGGTGGGGAGCAAGGTCAGGATAAGAATAACCGCGGTCAGCCTGGGGCACGGAATCTCGATGGGTAAGATAGGAGTGACCTGCAGGCAGCCGTTTTTGGGCGCCCTTGAGTGGATCGAAGAGGAGATTACGAAGGCAGCGAAGGCACGCAAAGCCGACGAACGGGCGGAGAAGTAGAGAAGGAATTGAAGGAGCTGGCTTGCAGGAAGTGTAGGATGCTGACCACCGAGAAGGCCTGCCCCAACGATGGCTCGACTGAGCTGAGCAACGAGTGGTCTGGCCTGATAATAATTATCAACCCGGCGAAGTCCCAGGTCGCAAAGACACTGGGAATAGTGAAGCCTGGAAGATACGCACTCAAGGTAAGCTGACGCCTTGCGCGGGGTGTTCCAGCTCCCTGAAGGAATGAGGAAGAAGCTCGCGAGGCCTCTCGGTCGAGTCTTCAGAGGACAGGAAGTGAACAGCCTGGAGTTCGAGAGTTTGGTGAGCGAATCCAAGATGGTGATAACAGTGGGAGACAGGGTGACAGACACGGTCGGTGAGCTCGGCAGGACCCCCGACGTCCAGGTCGTGGATGGCGTAGAGAGGAGGAAGCGCAGGGAACCCCCAAAGGTTCCCTACTCGAGGCTGGTGGAAGTTGAGAACCCCGCGGGGACGTTGACCCAGGAAGCAATCGACGGGATGCGAGAAGCATTCGGAGGGAGCAAGCCGGTCCGTGTCCTGGTTGAGGGGGAGGAAGACCTGATGACGATACTGGCCGTCGCGATGGCCCCTGCGTCAGCGGTCGTGTTCTACGGACAGCCGGGGGAGGGGGTAGTCGCTATCCGGGCCGACGCCATCACAAAGTCGAGGAACCGGGAAATCCTCGCCAAAATGGGAATCAAGGGAATCCGCCGATTCTCATCAAGTTAATATCCACGCGAAAAACGGGTGGCGGGATTGCAGCTAGAGAAGAAATCTCAGTCTAAGGTCCTCGACAGGTCGTACGTCGAGGCTCACATCGATGACAAAGCTGGTAGGTTTTCCAGGAAGGAGGCTATCGCGATGGTCGCCCAGGAACTAGGGGTGCCAGTGGAAAACGTGGCGCTGATCAGGATGGACGGCCAGTCCGGGACGACCAACCTGCTTGGGAAATTCTACGTCTACGGGTCCGCTCAATCAAAGAACAGGGTCCATCCCAGGCACTTGGAGGAGAGGACTCTGACAAAGGCGGAAAGAGACAAACTCAAGCAGGATCGCAAGAAGGCAGCCGCTCCGGCTGCCCAGCCTGAGGCGAAGAAGTAAGGTTGTCGAAACAACAACCGGCGCCTCCACCCCCGGCCGCTGCGCCTGCAGAAGTCGCCGCCCCGGTCGAAGAGAAGAAACCCGAGAAGAAGCAGAAGCCCAAGGCCCCTAAGAGGAGGATACAGGTGCACAAGCTCTACAAGGTCGAGGGGGAGACGCTTTCAAGGCTAAGGAAAGAGTGTCCGAGGTGCGGGAAGGGCTACTTCATGGCCCAGCATGACAATAGGCTGACTTGCGGACACTGCGGTTATACGACGTACACTCAGAAGACCTAGGCGAAAGACAGCATCGCATCCCTCAGCATCCTGGCCATGCCGGGGGTGAGGAACGGTCTGAAAGGCCTGAAGTACTTGGGTGCCCGAGCTTTCTGGATGCCTGACCGGTCACCGGACTTCGCGTAGGATTCCAAGAACGTCATGGCAACTTTCCTCATTGCCTCTTCCCTGTTCGAGAGCTTGGCGGTGTAGTAAAGGAATTCTGCT
Organism: Nitrososphaerales archaeon; assembly: GCA_035300255.1. Classification (GTDB taxonomy): domain Archaea; phylum Thermoproteota; class Nitrososphaeria; order Nitrososphaerales; family Gagatemarchaeaceae; genus UBA183. Next base: position 6,013 of record DATGVR010000056.1, on the reverse strand, counting down.
ATGTCCCATCCTTTGTCCCCTCCGGGGAAAGCCTGTTCAAGGTCGGTCAGGAAGAGGCCGACTTCAGATACGATGACGTTGCTGGGTTTCGTATCCCCCAGGACCAGGCCATTCGAATGGACCTGTGCCATAAGCCCGCCGTATGTAGACACTGGACTGATGCCGTCGGAGGATCCCCTGAGGTAAGCGTTGATCATGCTGGATAAGTTGGGGCCGGAGACGAATGCCTTCACAAGAATCCTCTCCGCGGGCGCGACTGCGAGCATCGAAGGGACCAGAACCCCAAGGCGTCCGAGCCTTAGCGTCATGCCGTATTCGCGGTCCATCCTGGCCAGAGGCGCTGTGCTGAACTTGTTTGCCGCGGAAGCCCAGACGCCGAGCAGGGCCCACTTCAACGACCTGACGTCAGTGTAGTTCTTTACGACCACCGACTTCTCCCGAGCCGAGTCCTTGAACGTCAGGATTCTTGTGGTCGAATACGGTTCGCCGATGTCCTTCTCCTTGGTCGAATAGGTCTCGAACTCGAGGAGATGGGCTAACTCCTTCACCAGAAATGCCGCGTCCGACACGAAAGCCCCCTGCTCTAGCCGTATCAATGAGCGGGGGTTGGCCAAGGGAGGAAAAGGAGGAGGGTTCTCCCTCATTCGCCTGAGCTTCGATAGTGCCTCCCGGCTGAAGACCGATAGACCGACCCTCCCAGCATACCCGTGAATCGCGTACTGGGTGACCCCCCGGGCAGTCACCGAAAACAGGGACTGCACCCGGGTGAAGGCGTCAGCCTTTAGCTTCTCTGGGACGATTCTCACCCCATCTTGGCTAGCTTGAAGAAGTCCCCGCCTCTCCAGAGGCATGGCTGCTTCGGCGAACCCTTCCGTTGAGACGGTCTTGTTCTCTTCTCCAAGAGGACAGGTGTAGGTGTGAACGTAGCTGTACAGCGCCGGGGGGTAAATCGATGCCCTCTTGTTCAGCTTGTCAAACAAGAAGTACTCGTAGGGAACGAGCAGATGTCGGCCGAATTCTCCGTAGTCTGCGGAAAGCTCGAGCAGCGCCTCCAGGAGCACCCTCCTCTTGTACTCGACCTCAACTGTCCTTAGATGTCCTGCGCCGACAATTGGCTCGTAGACGTTGAGGAGGCGTCCCACTACGAAATCCCCAAGGTAAGAGGACTCCGCATCTTGGTTGAGGAGGTCCTCGTCTACAATCAAGGCGGAGGCGGCCACGGGCGCGTTGACGTACCTGTATCTGACCCCTTCGCCGAACCTCTTGAGAACTATGAGGACGTCGTAGTCCGAGTCGGGGCGTGCATAGCCAGCCACCTTTGAGCCGTAGGCGCAGAGGGCTGAAATCTTGGATTTGTCAGCAACGGATGATGCGACATCCCTGATGGAGGATCGCTCGCTCTCCGAAAGCCTCAACGGCGAATCTTCTCTTGCAATTCGCCCACCCTCGACACCACTGCGGGGTCGAACCTTGTCACGGATACGACTTTCATTGCCAGTTTCACTCGATTTTCTTCCGGGCCTACCCAGCGGATCGGGAGGTTCTTGGCAATCCACGAGTCACCAACCTTCTTGTTGAGGGCCTGGTCAGAAAGATTCTCCTTGAACTTCCGGCTTATGAGCGACACCAGGGACTTCTCTGAGAAGAGGAGCCGAGGAGGGACGGTCCGCCCTGCGTCAGCGAAAGATGCCTCGTAAAGTGTGGTGGCGACCTCGTCGGTAGTGACGTTTGTCGTGGTGAGCTTCCTAACCAAATCTACGTAGTGGGTGAACTCGTGGGCTACCACAGCCTCTATCGTCCCCTTGGTCCCAAAGGCAACCAAGGCCGCCGTGAGCTGCACCAGAATTACCACGCTTCCTGTCATCGTGGTAGGAATGACTCTTGCAAACAGAACACCCAATTGGCCGTAGTCCCCGCCTCCCTTTGAGACCGGGAGAACAGGTTCGATATAGTACGGAGGGTAGCGGAGGCCGCTCGCTTTCTCGACCCGCTGGACGGCACCTACGACATATTTCATCCGGAGCCTCACCTTCTTGGCCATCGCCCTGGGGATCTTCTCCTGCGCCACAGCTTGGTCCAGAAGAATCAGCGGGTCCAAGGATTTCGCCGCCGACCCGGCGTGCTTATGAATATTCGTCGGTCATTCGACGAGGCGGAAGTTGACTGGAGGGTTTCTGCGCGAAACTTCCATGAAAATTTCAGTATGCATGACCCCCGGGATCTTTCCGATCACATCGTAAACAGCTCTGTGCAATTCATCGAGAGACTGCCCCTTCAGGTTCGCGATTATGTCGAACCGGCCGGTTACTTCCCGAATAAGCCTGACCCCTTCAATCTTTTCGATCTCCCTCAGCACGGTCTCCCGTTGCTTGGGGTCGATGTTTAGTCCAGCCAAGGCACCCGCCCGCATCCCCAGCCTGTCCTCGTTGACCTGGACGGTGAATCGCTCTATTACCCCTCGCTTTTGGAGCCGCTTTATCCTGCTGTACATGACCGAGAGGTTGACGCCGAGGTCCTTGCTCAACTTCGGGACGGATACAGACGCGTCAGAGTAAAGTGAAGAAAGTATCTTCATGTCAAGGTCATCCAGCCTCGCCATCCAAGAATCGCCTTTGTGCCTCGTCGTCACTACGAGATATTTCTACTTTTCAGCCGAATGTCCTGAAGGATTGCGCGAATCTATCCGTTCTTCGCCGAGTCCTCTATCTGCTTGGCGTTGACCTGAAACGTCTCTTCGGTGATTGTGTTTCCCCTGACTAGCTTCCGCTTCTTCGCCCCTTCCTCCTTCGTCCGATACCCTACTCCTCGGGTCAGAAGAATGTAGTTCTTCCCCCCGCCCAGAGTGTCTCTCCTCATGGGGAAGCCAGCCTTGTCGCTCCCTCCGGTAATCATTATCTTTCCCGAGAGGCCTATCGAGGCTGCATCAAGGACTTCGCCTATCTTCCGGCCGACGAGGAGCTGGGCGCTTGCGTCCTTTACCTCGTGTGCTTGGGACTTGCCTGTTTTCGGGTCAGACACGACCAGCTTGAATGCGGGCAATTGAACGCCTGCGAATCTGTGGTGGATATAAACCTAGAAGCCGAATAGGGGGTCAGCCGCTGATTTGATTCGGATTATCTCGTCAAGGACCTCGTGTTCGTCTACGGTCAGCGACGCCGAAAGCTTCGTCCGCAGGAGTTTCGCTTCGTGGCTTCGCGGCATGGTGTAAATGTTGTCGTTCTCCCTTACTTGACGACCGAGCGTCGGGCCGTCAACTGAAATCGCCACCTTGTCTCCCTGTTTCGCTTCGGTCATTGACTTTCCCTGATCCTGGACCTGCTCAACAGTCCCCAGTTCTATCCCCTCCGCCGACATCAGTTTGACCTTGGGTCTGAGTCTGCCCGTCACGATTTCGACGCCGAAGACTGCAGGGTCGTTACGCCTGAAGAAAGTTCCGGGGATAACTTTCAGCTTGGCGGGCCGAGTAAGGTTCGAAAGTGCGGCTTTTTCGTCCGCGTCCCTCTTCGCTGCTGCCCAGTTGACGTAGTTGTCTATGACCTCGTATATGATCCCTGAGACGAAAATTGGGCTGGTTCCGACGTATTCCTTGGCTTCGGGAAGGACCTTCGAATCGAATCCCAGGATCGCCCCCAGGTACGGGTCGTGGTCCCCGACTACTTGCGCGTCTACAATGTCGTTCTTCGAGATTTCCCCTATGTCCGCCTGGCGGACGGGGATGCCCCTCTCCTCGAGCATCCTGAGGAGGGCCTCGAGGCCACCGATGCTCCCCGCTTTCACAATTACACCCATGTTATCGGTCTTCACGACTATGCTGGAGAGTTCTTTCTCCATCTCGGCCTTCAGGGAGCGGAACTGCTGCTCGGTCTTGAAGGAGGCGACGGATGTGCCCGGCACTACCCCCGCGAGGTCGGCGGAGACCAGCTTCACACCAGCCGCTGCGTAGACCGAATCGACAGAGGTGAACTTGTCGCGCGGGTCGCGCATTTCGTCCAGTGGCTTCGGCATGAAAAGGGCCTTGACCTTCGATTTGAAGGCTCCGTCCCTCCTGACGAGGCCTATCGAATCGCCCACGTTCAGGGTTCCCTCGGTAAGAATTACATTTGCGGTCTCTCCTATGCCGACCTCTTCCTGCATCTCAAGAATGATCCCTCGGGCGAACTTGCCTTTAGATTCCACCGTCTCCAGCTTCCCCTTGAGGAACTGCTGGGCGAGCCCAATCAGCATGGCAAGCATCTCCGGTATCCCTGCATGAGTCCGGGCAGACACCGGGATGATCGAGACCTGCTGCCTGAAGTCCTTCACACGGTAGTACGCGTCTGACTGGAAGCCGAGGCGGGAAAGCCCCCCAACAATGTTGTAGAGTCGTTCCTCGAGTTCGTCGTTCCATTCAGGAGGCTGTTCCTTGAGGAGCTGTTGAAGGGGCCCGTGGCTCCCCTTCTTCCAGCCTTTGATCATGTCGATCTTGTTCATCGCTATGAGATAGGGGACCCTGCGTTGCTTGAGGATGTCGATGCTCTCCAGCGTCTGATTTTCCAACCCCTTGAGGGCGTCCACTACAAGGATGGCGATGTCGGCTGCAGACCCCCCGCGAAGTCGGAGGTTCGAGAAGACGGCGTGGCCGGGGGTGTCGATCATCAGAAGGCCGGGAATCTGGAGTTCCCCTCCCGCATTGTCTAGGAGAGGCCCGCAGATCTGTCGAAGCGTTTCCATCGGGAAGAAGCTAGCTCCTATCTCCTGGGTAATCCCCCCTACCTCCCGGGCCTGGACTCCGGTTCCCCTCAGGGCGTCCGCTAGGCTTGTCTTCCCGCTATCAACGTGTCCGAGAATGACTACTACCGGCTGCCTCATTCTGCCCTTCTGTTCTGACATTGCTCATACAGCTCCTTATGACGCCTTCACGCTCCGGACTTCGTGAAGAAGGCGGCTTGCTCCTTTGTAAAGCTCTCGGCCGAATCCGAGGCATGAATGGTGTTGTCCGTGAGTCCTAACCCGAAGTCCCCCCTAATGGTCCCTGCTGCTGCCTCCCAGCTCTTCGTCGCTCCTACCATCCGCCTGACCGTGGCGACTGCGTCCCTTCCCGAAAGGACCGCGCCCACCACCGGGCCGGAGGTTATGAAAGATACGAGCTCGCCGAAGAAGGGCTTTTCCTTGTGGACGCTGTAGAACTTCTCGGCCTGAGGCTTGGACATCTTTAACATCTGAAGGTGCTTGATCGTGAACCCCTTTTCCTCGAACCTGCCCAGGATTTCGCCTACGAGCCCCCGCCGGACGCCGTCAGGTTTTACAACGATCAGAGTTTCTTCGACGCCAGCTGTCACTGCTTCTTCGCACCTCTAGCCCACTTCAGCTTCCTCGGGTCTCGGCCGAGCTTGAGGTCGTTCACTTTGCACTTTGAAGAACAGTAGGACCGAGTCGAGCCGTCGTTCCTTACGAAAAGTATCCCTGAACCGAGTCTGACGTCTTTGCCGCAGAAAGCGCATTTCTTTGGAACATACATCTCAGGCTACCGCACCCCTTTCTTTTTCTTGCCTTTGGAGCTCGGAATATAAAGGGCGCGCTGCATAATGATTGAAATGTCGCACAACGGCGACTAGGGAACCTTCGAATTGGGGGTTAAGTATGTTCGACCCGTCAATGGGTATGCCTCTCGAACTACCCTCGAGTCTATGGGGGAAGCCCACTACGGTTCAGGTCGATCCGAACCTTGCTCACTTCGCTGGTCTAGCCTTTGGTGATGGCTATCCCGCCTGGGGGAGGTCAGGGTCGTAACGTCGAACTCTATGTTCGCGGATAGATTGACCGGCATAGTCCACCAAATCGCGGCGGAGTGCGGAGGGTCTTCCAGAGTATATGTCAGGCCGGGGGAAATTTCAGATCTCCCGCAGCACAACATTGTGTTGAACTCGACCCTGATTAGGCGCGCATTGTTCCACGACACTATGCGACCACGATACGATTCAATCTACTCGCTGATGATGGATGAAGCGCTTGCACCCGATGTCCAAGGTGGACT
>DATGVR010000055.1:0-6935 GCA_035300255.1 Nitrososphaerales archaeon | reverse complement strand
CGGCGCCGTCCAAGGACAAACTCTCTGACGTCCTCAGTGAACTCGAGTGATGTCTTGAAGGAAATCAGGATAGCTCCTTCAATACTGGCCTGGGACCTCGGAGACCTTGAACGGGCCGTTCAGATATCTACTGAGGGCGGCGCGGACCAGGTGCACCTCGACGTTATCGACGGCCACTTCGCCCCGAACATCACATTCGGTCCAGGGACGGTCAAGGCCCTGAGGCGAAGGTCCGATTTGAAGTTCGACACCCACTTGATGATAGATCGGCCGCAGCTTTACGTCGAAAAATTCCTCGACGCCGGTTCCGACCTCTTGACGTTCCATGCTGAGGTGCTGAACGGGCCAGGCTTCGACGAGCTCTACCGCACCGTGAAGTCTCGCGGGAAAGAAGTGGGGCTCGCTTTGAAGCCCAAGACGGACCTTCCGTCCTGGGCCGTTGACCGTCTCGACAAGATTTCAACCCTGGTCGTAATGACCGTCAATCCGGGATTCAGCGGTCAGAGCATGGACATGTCTGTGATGCCCAAGCTTGAGAAAACCAGTGCCCTCGTCGTTGCCAGAGGCTTCAAAACCGACATAGAAGTCGATGGCGGAGTCGAGGAAGAGAACGTCCACGAAGTCGTTAAGAGGGGGGGCAACGTCCTGGTCGCAGGTGCCGGAGTCTACGCCAAGAAGGACCCTGTCGCAGCCATCTCGATGCTCAGAAGACGAGCAGAGAGCGCAAGGGAGGAGAGCTGATGCTTTCTAAACAGGCGGCGATGCGTGACGCCTACGGCGAGGCACTCTTGGAGCTCGGCGAAACCAACCCAGGGGTAGTAGTTGTAGGGGCTGACACTACTGGCTCACTGAAGTCCGGCGTATTTGCCACGAAGTTTCCTGAGCGGTTTTTCAATGTGGGCATCGCGGAGCAGAACCTCGTTTCAATCGCCGCCGGGCTGGCCCTCGCAGGCAAAGTGGTGTACGCTGGTACATACGCCATCTTCGTCCCTGGAAAGTCAGTCGACCAAATCAGGAACAACATCGCATACCCAAACTTGAACGTAAAGATCGTGTGCTCCCATGGGGGGATTTCGGTGGGGCCAGACGGTGCATCCCATCAACAGGTCGAGGACATCGCAATCATGAGGTCCATCCCAAGGATGAAGGTGGTCGTCCCGGCTGATTCCGTATCGACGAAGTCGATCATCGGGGCGATAGCATCCATCCCGGGTCCCTTCTACGTCCGCCTTACGAGACCGTCGACCTCCGTTGTATACGACTCGGGGTTCGAGTACAAGCTAGGAAAGGCGAACCTCCTCCGGGAAGGCAACGACGTTGCAATCTTTGCCTGCGGAATAATGGTCCCTGAGGCGCTGAAGGCGGCCGAGTCACTGAAGGCCTCCGGGGTCTCCGCCTTGGTGGTCGACCTTCACACGGTCAAGCCGATAGATTCAGAGATGATAGTAGAGTGGGCCAAGAGATGTGGGCGTGTCGTCACCGCCGAAGAACACAACATCATGGGCGGGATGGGCTCTGCAGTGGCAGAGGTCCTAGGGGAAAAGATGCCCACGCCCATGAAGCGGGTCGGGGTCATGGACACCTTCGGGGAAAGCGGCGAGGCTGGGGAGCTCCTGAAGAAGTACGGACTGACCTCGGCGAACATAGAGCAGGCCGCCATCGGCCTGGTCAAAGGCCACTAGCCTTTAATATCAAACGGCAAAAACTGGGGAATAATTGAAGCTCTTCCTTGATACGGCCAACCTCGAAAAGATTCGGAGGCTCAACAGAATGGGAATCGTCGACGGAATCACCACGAACCCAACGCTGGTGGCTCAGGAGCCCGGCGAATTCGAGTCCATTATTGTCGCGATTTGCAAGGAAGTCAAAGGTGACGTGAGCGCTGAGGTCGTCGCAACCGACTTCGACGGAATGGTGAGCGAAGCAAAGCACCTCTCGGCACTGGCCCCCAACGTTGTCGTGAAGATACCTATGATCCCGGAGGGACTGAGGGCGACAACGGCGGTCAGCGGGATGGGCATGCGAGTCAACATGACGCTCATTTTCTCGGCCAACCAGGGACTCCTCGCAGCCAAGGCGGGGGCCTCGTTTGTAAGCCCGTTCATCGGGAGGCTCGACGACACAGGCCAGCGCGGGATGGATGTGGTCGAAGACCTGGTGAAGATACGCGACAACTACGGGCTGAAAACCGAAGTCCTCGTGGGCAGCATAAGGCACACTCAGCACGTGCTGGAGGCAGCGAAGGCCGGAGCCGACATCTCCACCATGCCTCCCGAGGTGATGGACAAGATGATGCAGCACCCTCTTACCGACCTGGGGCTGAAGCGCTTCCTCGACGACTGGGAGAAGGCCAAGAGGTCGAAGCCCTCGATTACCGTCTAGAGACAACTTTTTACGAGGAGGCTCTTCGACGTCTTCAATGGCAAAGACATACGCACTGCCGCCGTTACCTTACAAGTACGGCGACCTCCAACCTCACATATCAGAGAAAATAATGACCCTTCACCACGACAAGCATCATCAAGCATATGTAACTGGGGCCAACACCGCCCTCGACAAGCTCGACAAGGCAAGGAAAGGAGAGATGCAGATCGACGTTCGGGCCGTCCTCAGGGACTACAGCTTCAACGTCGATGGACACATTCTTCATTCGATCTTCTGGCCAAACATGGCCCCCCCAGGGAAAGGCGGCGGAATGCCTGGCGGCAAACTCTCAGACTGGATCAACAGAGACTTCGGCGGCTTCGACAAATTCAAGGCACAATTCAGCGATGCTGCCAAGACCGTGGAAGGGAGCGGTTGGGCACTCTTACTCCACGACCCCGAAACTGACCAACTGGTCTTGACCCAAGTCGAGAAACAGAATTTCATGCACCTAGCCCAGATGAAGATTTTGCTTGGCCTCGACGTCTGGGAGCACGCCTACTATCTGGACTACCTGAACGACCGGGGCAAGTACGTCGAAGCCTGGTGGAATGTAGTCAACTGGTCAGACGTTGACTCGAGATTGTCGAAGGTCCAATAGCGACCTTCGCATCCCTATTTTCCCTCCCGTCTGGTCGACCCGCAGAATTTTGCGCTGACTTCGATCAGCCTGCGGATGTCGTTCGAAGTGTGGCTCGAAGAAACACCGCCGAGGTGCCCCGGGAGGATGAAAAATCCCGCCGATATCAAGAAGAGAGCGTATTCTCTTGCCCGACGTATGTCCTCGGCCGCGACGTCCTCGGCGCTTCGCGGACTTGTTCCGAAATGCGTCTGGAAAAGGGAGCCGAGCCCGGTCGTATTAGTTTGGATTCCACTCTCCGCGAAGGCCTTGTCGACCCCCTCTCGAACCATCCTCCCGTGATTCTCGAGGGCCGGGTACAAAGTCTTCGCGTGCCTCTCAAGGTATCTGAGGGTGGCCAACCCCGCCGTCATTGTAAGCGGATTCTCGGAGAAAGTTCCTCCGCCGATGGAAACGAAACCTTCCCTCCTCGAAGGGTCGGCAAGCAAGAGGATTTCCTTGCTCCCTGCCACCAGCCCGAGAGGCAGGCCTCCGCCAGCTATCTTTCCGAAGGTTGCCAGGTCCGGCTTCACTCCATATCGCTCCTGGGCTCCTCCGAGCGCGAGTCTGAATCCGGTGATAATCTCGTCGAAGGCAAGTAGGGCGCCTGCCCTGTCTGCGAGCTCCCTCAACCCCCTCAGGTAATCCTTGTCTGCTGGTATGCACCCACCTGCCCCGAGGACGGGCTCGAGAAAGATTGCTGCGACGTCTCCCTGGGCCCGCTTGACTTCAGCCTCGGCCGCGTCCAGGTCGTTGAACCTGACGGTTCTTACATGCTCTTGCTCTTCCTCAAGTATCCCGGAACTTTCAGTCCTATCGAAGGGCCGGTGCACCCCCTTGTTCAGCTCCGTGTTGAACCCGTGCCATCCTCCGGCCATTTTCACAACGACTCGTTTCCCAGTGAATGCTCTTGCCAGTCTCACGAGATACATGGTGGCTTCCGCCCCGGTGTTGCAGAAACGCATGGCCTCAGCGCAGGGGACGACCTGCTGAATGTCCTCTCCAAGTTCCACCGAAAGTCTGTTCCCCATTCCGAAGTGGGTCCCTCGCCCGATCTGGTCGGCGAGGGCGTCAGTCACGACCTTGGGTGAGTGTCCAAGGATCAGTGCCAGGTGTCCCATCCAGTAATCGGTGTACCTGTTCCCGTCTTCGTCCCAGATGTGTTGCTTCTGCGCCTTGGTCACAAAGATTGGATAGGGCTCGTAGAATCTAGCGTTGTGGTTGACCCCGCCAGCGAAAACCCTCTTTGCCCTTTCAAAGAGACGCTCCGAACGTTTCGTCTTCGATTGATAGGCCGAAGGCAAGGCCAAGTCAGCGCTCATTGCGGCTATATCAAGCCGCATCCTGCGGAAGAGTCAATTAATCGCCGACGCCTTCCGGCTCGCTCCCGGATGGAATTCACAGTCCCGCTCGACACACCCTTCAGCCTAGAGTACACCCTCGAGAGCGGCCAGCTTTTCCGATGGGAAAGGATGGGAGAGGGGTGGTTCGGCATCGTTTCAGGGGCCGGAATCAAGGTAAGGCAAGAAGGCGACGCTCTGCGTTGCTCCTCGGGCTCGGACCTCCTCGACAACAACTTCGTAACCAACTATTTCAGGCTGGACGAGGACCTCGACCATATCCTGGCGTCGATGGCCAAGGACGATGTCATCACAAAGGCAATCGAGAAGTTCTACGGGCTCAGACTCGTCAGACAGGACCCATGGGAGTGCCTGGGCTCCTTCGTCCTTGCAACGAACGCCAACATCCCCAGGATCAAGAAGATGGTCTCCTCCGTCTGTACAAGGTACGGAGAATCGACGCAGTTCGAAGGGGACACATATCACGCCTTCCCGAGCCCCGAGGTTCTTTCGAGAGCCTCAGTCTCAGACCTTCGAGCGCTGGGCCTTGGCTATCGGGCACCTTTCCTCAAGCACGTAGCCAAGTCCGTCGCAGAAGGTAAGGTCGATCTGACGAGCATGCCTACCCTCAGCTACGAAAAATCCCAAGAGATCCTTCTCACTGAACTCTTTGGAGAGAAGCTCCTTCTTGGCGTTGGCCCCAAGGTCGCCGACTGCGTCCTTCTCTACTCCCTGGGAAAGGACGAGGCTTTTCCCATCGACGTTTGGATCACAAGGATGATTGCGAAATCCTACCCTAACCTTCTGCCAAAGCCCCTCCGGAGGAGACTCGCCGCCAACGCGAAGTTGAGACTCTCCATCGGGGAGTACCGACGTGTTTCGAATTCAATCAGATCTCATTTTGGGGTATACGCGGGGTACGCACAGCAGTACCTGTACATGGCTTCACGCGAAGAGGCAGGCTGAACTATTTCTTCTTCTTCCGGCGAGCCTTGGAGGCCCTCTCAACCTTCTTCTTGACCTTCCCCGCAACCTTGGTTGTTTCCTTTTTCGCCTTCGCCTCTGTCTTCACGATTTCCTTCTTCACTTCTGCGGCCCCCCTTTTGACTTTCTTCTCGACCTTCACGATTTCCTCCTCGATCTTCTTGACCTCCACCGGCGGCCTCTCGACCTTCACCGCATGCGACCCCCAGTTCTTGAGCGAAGTCACATTGGCCTGGATAACACTCCTCCTCCTCCCGTCGAGCCTGGCGCCCCATTTCGAAGCCATCCTGGGAACGATATTTGCTTCCGCCAGCTCCCCTAATGAGAAGCCCTTCCCCGACCTTGTGACCATCCCTGTACCATGTCTCGCCATCACCGTTGCCGCCGGGACTCGGCCCGTCGGTCGCGCCAACGCGGCCTTCATTTGAGGTCGGGGAGATTCCTTGTCCTCGGACTTCTTCCTACCCTGCTTGGAGCTCAAGATCTGTCCAGCCTGCAGAGTTGGAGGATAAAACGATTCCTTGCTGGGAGACGACTACTCAGTCTTTGGCTTCCTGAGGCCCCAGAAGATCGAAAGGGCACCTGCAGCAGCTAGGAGCGCACCAGCCAGCTCGAAGTATGTGTTTCCATAGACAAGATAGCCCGGCACCAACACTGCATCAACTCCGACCAACAGAACTATTAGTCCAAAGACAAAGAACCTCCCGCTTAGGACTGCGACCGGGGTAACTACTCTTCCGCTAGGGAGTTTCACGGGAGCGGGAGCGCCGGGCATCCTTCGGAAGGAGGGGAGCCCTCCCTTCATAAGACCCATCGGAAAGAACATGACGCCAAGTGCGAGGAGGATGCTTGACGTTCCCTGCGCCGCTTCCGGTTCGGGGCTGGAGATCAAGCAGTAACATGAGTCCCCCGCCTTAGTCATGACAGGGAAGATCGAACGATACTCAGTGAACAGGCTGCTGAACAGAACTATGCCGACGACGCCTAGTAACATGAAAGCGACGGAGAGGGCCAGGAAGTCCTTGTCCAAAGCTCAGCGCCCACAACCCTCTCATCGTTCTTAAGCGTTTCTGGGACCCTAATCATTGCGGCGGAGTAGCTCGTCTGAGGATGACCCCTGCGGCGATAAGGCCGACAAAGACAGCGACGATACCCACGGAATTTGCTAGACTAAAGGAAGCCGCCCCCTGGGTCTCTGCCACGCTAAGCTCGTAAAAGAAGCCGTAGGCAATTGCGATAAGACCCCCGAGTGCGACCGGCACCCAAAGCTTCATGGAAGTATCGCCTCCACCGCCCCCCCATATTGCTTTTGGAGGTTGGCAGAACGATGCTCAAGAACACCTCTCGGGGGTCAATTCCCAGTTTGAGCAATACATGGGAAGGTTCCATCGAGGAACATCAGTCGTAAGTTCCGGAACATCTCGCAATGTAGAAAGAGAGTTCAGAAAGGACCTGAAATCAAGTAACAACTCTAATTTGAACCGTCCCGCGGGTCGGAACCTCCGCGCCCTGCGGCGCTTTTGAGCCGACGACACTCCGGTGACTGTGGCCTGAGTAGGCTGAACGGG
>DATGVR010000054.1:0-2361 GCA_035300255.1 Nitrososphaerales archaeon | reverse complement strand
AGCATTCCTTACCAGAGACCAGCTTTCAGATGCGAGATTCAAGGCCAAAACACCGGAAGAGGATGAGAGGCGCAAGCGTTCTCGACAGCAAGCCGACTATCTTGAATGGTGGCTTAGCGGAAACAAAGAGAAGTAGCTAGTTAGCTCTAGAGGCGGGCTCCCCGTTCGGGCGCCTAGCGGAGCCTATGCCTGAAGTAATTGTCGAGGACAACCCTGGTGCCATCAGTGGTCTTCAACCGCTTCGTTTGAGTGGGGCTGAACCAACGCGCCGCCGAAGACTCCTGGTTCAGTCTGAACTTCCCCCCGGTGGGACCGGCAAGGTAGTCGACGAGGATGTAGTGGTACTCAATCCTTGATTTCGCATCCTTGTGAAGTTCGGTTTGCACGTCAAGTAACGCTTCGATTCTCACGGTCAGCCCGGTCTCCTCCATTATCTCTCTGGCGGCCGCATCCTGGACCTTCTCCCCCAGTTCGACGAGACCCCCTGGGAGTGCCCACTTACCTTGGTTCGGAGGATACCTTCGCCTGACGAGGAGGACCTTCGGGCCGCGATGAACCACTGCGCCAGCGCCGACGAGCGGTCTCGTCGGGTACCTCCTGCGGGCTTTCATCTGGGGGGAAATTGCTCGCACTCGTTTTAAGCGTGCCTCGGGAGCAGCATGACATGGTCAGGGTCGAGATGCTGGCGGTGGGGAAGGAGCTCCTCATCGGCAGGACCCTGAACACCAACGCCCATTGGCTGGGGAAGAGGATGGCCCGGATGGGTTCGATGCTCAAGATGGTCACTACGGTGGACGACGACCTAACCGAAATTTCTTCCGCACTGAAGGCTGCTCTCGGGAGGTCCCCTGAATTCTTGATTGTTGTTGGCGGGCTCGGGCCTACGCCGGACGACATGACCCTGGAAGGGATTGCCGCGGGAATGGGACTTGAGTTGAGGCAGAACGGAGCTGCGCTAATACTAATCAGAGAGCACTATGCAAAAAGAGGTCTAGGAGCAGTCGAGCTAACGCCTGCAAGGAAGAAGATGGCTCGGCTACCGGCTGGAGCGGAACCTCTCATCAATATGGCCGGGACCGCCCCTGGAGTAAGACTAATTGTCGGCCGCACGGCAATCTATTGCCTGCCGGGTGTTCCGGTGGAGATGCGCAGTATCTTCCGAAAGTCGATCGAGCCTGAAATCAAGAAGAAGTTGGGGAAGCTTCATAGAAAGTACCTGACCCTCAAACTCGAGGGAGTGTTTGAGTCTACGCTGGCTCCAGTCATTGGGGAAGAACTTCGCCGACATCCCGGCGCTTACATCAAGTCTCACCCGAGGGGGATAAGGGAGGGAGTTTCGCGAATCGAGTTGGACATAGCGGTCGTGGGGGACGACTCCAAGTTGACCGACCGGACCGCAGTGGAGATCGCCAGAGCGATGGAATCCGAGGTTAGGAAGATTGGTGGAAGCATAAGGTCTACCGTGGGTCCAGGGGAATTGCGAGGCCGGCGCTGACATGAACCTAGTGTTCGTGACGGGCACAGCGGGATCTGGGAAATCGCTTCTAACCGCCGCACTGAAGAACTGGTACGTTAACAGAGGCGAAAACGTCATCGCGGTCAATCTCGACCCTGGAGTGGTGGATCTTCCCTATGACCCGGACGTGGACATCCGAGAAAGGATCCAGCTTCAGGAAGTCATGGAAGACTACGGTCTCGGCCCAAACGGGGCACTCATTCTTGCTGCCGACCTTGTTGCGACGAAAATCGGTGACCTCCAAGAGGAGATAGATTCTCACAGGGCGGAGAACGTAATTGTGGACACGCCGGGCCAGACGGAGCTCTTCGCGTTCAGGGAAAGCGGGGGGTTCATCGTAAGCGAGATGAGAGCCGACACCAAGGTGCTCCTGTTCCTAATCGACCCCCTCCTCGCCAACACGCCCGCGAACTTCCTCTCTCTCGCTCTGCTTTCCGCCTCGGTAGGGCTGAGGCTTAACATACCGAAGATCACCGTCCTTACCAAGAGGGACATCGCCAGGGACGGGGTCAAGAGGATAACCGAATGGAGCAGGGACACGAAGGTCTTCGAGGACGCTTTGGCGGGAACCAAGGATGGAGAGCAGTACTCTTTGTATTCCGAATTGTTCAGGAGCATTAAGCGGCTCTCCTTTGGAACTGACCTGTACCCCGTTTCGTCGACAACCCTTGACGGGATGATCGCCCTTGTCGGGGAGATGGCCAGGATAGCCAGAGGGGGCGAAGAGTTCACGGAGTGACACCGGCGAGGAAAGCTTGGACGACGCCCGCGAGTGCCCCAGGCTTCTCCAATGGGAGCATATTCCCTGAATCCTTTACGAAATAAAGCTCCGAGCCACTGATATT
>DATGVR010000053.1:0-5700 GCA_035300255.1 Nitrososphaerales archaeon | reverse complement strand
AAGCGTTGTCATCGACATCGGGTCAACGTACGGGGGATACTATGCGGATGTCACTAGGACTCTCAGCATCGGCTCCTCTGCAGAGATGGAGAAGGTGTATGCAAAAGTCTTGGAGGCAGAGATTAACGGGATCCAGAAGTCGGCCGAGGGAGTCCGGGTAGGGAGCGTTGATGGGGCCGCGAGGGACGTGCTGGAGCAGGCTGGGATGGGCAAGTTCTTCATTCACAGGACTGGGCACGGCCTCGGCCTCGAGGTCCACGAAGCGCCGTACATAGTCGAGGGAGGCAAGGAGAAGCTCGGACCCAACATGTGCTTTACTGTGGAACCAGGAGTATACATGAGGGGCAAGCTCGGGGTGAGGATTGAGGACGACGTCCTGATAGACGGTAAGAAAGGCGTGGCTATCACGAATACTCCGAAAGAATACGGCTGGTGGAAGTAGCCTACTTCGTCTTCGAGAACTGGGACACCATCGTGTTCGTGTCCTGGACGTGCTTGATCTTCTCGATCTTGTTCATCACAAGTCTGTAGACCTTCTCGTCGCTGGGGACGACGATCTCCTTCTGCGAGCTGAGCACGGCAAGGATGTCCCACTCGCCGGGGATCACGTGCGCTTCCCGGACCTCATCGATCTTCATTAGGTCGTCGACGACTTCCTTTTCGTGTCCTGGTTCGACTTTAAGCAGGACGAAAGCCTTCTGATAAACTGGCAACGCAGCGAGGCCGCTTTTCGACTGCTTTTAAGAACTCTCTCCGCTGGATTGCGTCTAGTTGAAGAATGGTGAGGTCGCCGAGCTCCTTGACAGGCTTGGGGAGCTTGTCGAGGCCAACGGGGAAGACAGGTTCAAGGTGATTGCGTACCACAGGGCGGCCACAACGATCAGGAACTTGGATGAGGACATCGAGGAAGTTTGGAGGGAGAAGAGGCTCCAGGACATCAAGTATGTGGGGGAGGGAATCGCGAAGAAGATCGACGAGTACCTTAGCACAGGGAAGCTCCAGCTCCTAGAAAGGCTGAAGGAGAAGACGCCGCCAGGAGTTCCGCTCCTGATGAAGGTGCAGGGGGTGGGCCCAAGGACGGCCTACAGGCTTTCCCACGACCTTGGGATAACGAGCGTCGAGGAGCTCAAGAAGGCCCTCGAGAGCGGAAGGCTCGACGACGAGTTCGGGCCAACCGTCCGGCAAGCGTTCCTTGTAGGTATCCAGAAGCTGCAGAGTTTCGAGAAGAGGATGTTACTCCCAGAGGCAGAAGGGGTCTTTCAGAAAATGGCGTCTTACTTCGGGGCGTTGGGGATTGCCGTGGGGATGGCAGGGAGTCTGAGGAGGGGGAAGAGCACGGTGGGGGACCTCGACCTTCTCTCGACGGATAGGCGTGTGATCGACGCCATCAAGGGGTGCCCAGGGGTGGCCCAGGTGCTCGAGAGTGGGCCCAAGAGGGCGAGTGTGAAGCTGGACGAAGGGGTCCAGGTGGACGTCAGGCTCTTCGAAAAAGACGAGTACGGCGCGGCCCTCGTCTACTTTACTGGTTCGAAGGACCACAACATCGCGCTGCGGAGCCTGGCGATTGCAAAGGGATGGAAACTGAACGAGTATGGGCTCTTCGACAAGCGAGGCAAGAGGCTTGCTGGAAGGATTGAGGAGGAGGTTTACGGGAAACTGGGGATGGGGTTTGTCCCGCCTGAGCTGAGGGAGAACAGGGGGGAGGTCCAGGCGGCGCTCGAAGGGAAACTCCCCAAACTGGTGAGATTCGATGAGATAAAGGGGGACCTTCAGATGCACACGACCTGGAGCGACGGGTCGGCGAGCCTCGAGGAAATGGCAATAGGGGCGAA
The DNA here is from genome assembly GCA_035300255.1 of Nitrososphaerales archaeon. Taxonomy (GTDB): domain Archaea; phylum Thermoproteota; class Nitrososphaeria; order Nitrososphaerales; family Gagatemarchaeaceae; genus UBA183. The sequence goes on along the minus strand of DATGVR010000053.1, from coordinate 3,868 downwards.
GAAGAGGGGGTACGAGTACATCGCGGTCACAGACCACTCGGAGTCGGTGAGGGTGGCAAACGGGCTGTCGGAGGAGAGGTTCAGGAGGCAGTGGGAGGAGATCGAGAAGCTCAATGACAAACTTTCGCCTTTCAGGATACTCAAAGCAGTAGAGCTGGAGATTAGAAACGATGGGTCTCTTGACTTCGAGAAAAAGTTCCTAGATGAGTTCGACCTTGTGGGGGCGTCGCTCCACCAGAATTTCAGGCAGGACGCGGAGAAGCTCACGGAGAGGGCGGTCAGGGCGCTGTCGCATCCATCGGTGAACTTTCTTTGTCACCCGACCAACAGGCTCATCGGGAGAAGAGACGGGAATCCCATTGACCTGGCGAAAGTGATAAGAGTTGCGAAGGAGAATGGGAAGATGCTTGAAATCGACGGCGAGCCGCGGAGGTTGGACCTGGACGAGGTTTGGGCGAGGCGGGCAATGGAGGGAGGAGTCCCCATAGTGGTCGACTCAGACGCCCACTCGGTGGGGGAGTTGGACAACGTCGGCTACGGTGTGATAGTGGCGAGGAGGGCGTGGCTGGAAGCGAAGGATGTTGTGAACACAAAGAGCCTGCGAGCCCTATTGAACTCGATTTCTTGACTCGATTGTAACTGGGGAGCAGCAATAGTTTCGCATAAGACTCCCCTTTCTTTCATTGGTTATTGTCCATGCTGGATATTAACATGCACGAATCCTGTTATCGATTAGAAACAGATGTTCAGGCCAGAACAGAATCCCAGTCATCGTCTTCAGAATGGATTTCAACTCACAAGCCGGACGCTGCCAACACTGGTGGAACTATACGCAAAAGGCTCTAGCATTGCTAGCATTTCCTCGCTGACGAGCCTCCCGAGAGAGAGAATCCGCCTATTGCTTCACGGGGCTGGAGTCCAGATGAGGCGTACGTACGCAATTTATCACGCACCGATTATGGAACTGAACTATGACTCGGCAATGCTCTTGGGTCTTCATGCTGGGGATGGTCATCTTTCGGACGCTTGGGGTCTCTCAATTTGCAGGAAAGATATTGCAATGGGAGAGCGGGTCGTCAACCTTGTCAGAAACGTTTTGGGCGTCGAACCTGGAATCAACTACCGAAAGGATGGCTACTTCATCGTAAGGTGTGGCAAGCCACAAGTCTTCGAATTTTTCGAACATTTCGGATTCAGAAGAGGAAGGAAGGCTACAACCGTCAGCGTACCACCTTTGGTCGCAGGCAGCACAGATCTCAGAGTGATTATTGGATTTCTCACTGGTGCCTTCAGTTCGGACGGTTGCTTTTCATACACGCGGAACTGGGGGCAATGTAGATTCGTCGTCTCAAGCGTCTCTTTTCGAGATGGGTTTGTTGAATTAGCAAGCAAATTGGGCTTTGGGTTTCACAGCTACTCGTACCCTCACCGAACTGGCCATAACAAACTCCCCCTCAACACGGCTTACATCGGAAGCCGCAGCGAGGTCATACGTTGGATGGAGACAGTCGGTTCGATAAGTGACACTCATCTCGAGCGCTACCGCAATTGGCGTTCGAAACGCTTTTGATGAGACAATTGGTCCGTAGACCTGCGGGGGTCGCAGAGCCTGGTCAAATATGCCCTGGGCATTGGATGCATGGGACTTAAGCGGCATATCCCGAGAGATCCCATCCCTTAGGGGTTCGTGGGTTCGAATCCCACCCCCCGCATTTGAGTTCACAAAGTGAGCGCGAATAAGTCTCGGGGTTGGATTTCTATTCGGTATGTGGACTCGACTTTCCTTAAATTGACGCTCGACTCCGTCTGAATGCTTGACAATCGCCAAGAGGTGCGAAGTCTGTGGAGGAAATGTAACACCCGTCGACGACCAAAGCCCCTTCGGTTATTGTGAAGCCTGTGGAATTGTCTACGCCCTAAGAGACAGGCTGCAAGGACGCCCGACATATGAAAAACCAAGAACCACCGAATCGCAATCCGACGAGGAGCCTATGGGAGTGGACAGGCCGGGCGAGGCCGCCCCCCTTGAGGCCGAGAACGCCGAACATGTAAGCTCGCGTTGGAGGTGCCCAGACTGCGGCACAGTCTTGGAATCTGCGGTCGACTCCGACATGGAGTTCCTCAAGAGGGAACACATTCGCGAATATCACCCGAATAGGTCTAGCTAGCATACCCTCGCGGCATTTGGATACCTCCATCGTACTCGTATGGATTGCTGAGTTCCAGGAAAGACGTGCCTTTCGTCAACACGACTGATTCTCGACCATTCGTGGGCAGGTGGGAATAATAGGCCGGAGTCGGAGTCCAGGCGGAAATCCATGAATGAGTGTAAGCTTGGGATATCATTCGGCCGTCAGTCTCTACTATACTCGTTTCCGGGAGGAAACCCCATGAGCTCCTCAAGACTCAGACTCTTTGCCCGGCATCTGGAGAAGATGGTCGGCAACGAACTGGAATCTGGTAGGATCGAGCTTCTGGACCCTGCGGCAGGCACTGAGGAGGATCTGCTCGTGTTTCATACGAATGAATTCGTCGATCAGGTCAAGGATGCGTCGAAGACCGGGCAGGGACAGCCAGACAGTGGAGACACGCCCGCGTTCAAGGGGATGTTCGAGGCCTCGCTCTACCCAGTAGGAAACACTCTGATGGGTCTTCGCTTGATCTTCGAAGGAAAGGTCGATCACTTCTTCAACCCGGTCGGGGGCCTCCACCACGCGGGTCCGAGTGAGGCGAGGGGATTCTGCGTCTTCAACGACAGCGCAATTGCAATCTCGAGGGCACTCAGTGACTTCAAGTTGAAGAAGGTCGCGTACGTTGACATCGACGCACACCATGGAGACGGAGTGTACGAAGAGTTCAAGGCAGACCCGCGGGTGGTGATCGGAGACATTCACGAGGACGGCAGGTACCTCTACCCGGGGACGGGGGGCGAGACGGAGTCTGGGACTGGTTCTGGCCTTGGCACGAAAATGAACATCGCTCTTCCGCCGGGGTCAGGGGACCCGGAGTTCTTCAAGGCCTTCAACAGGGTCGAGGAGTTCGTACGAATGTCGAAGCCTGAGATGATTTTTTTCCAGTGTGGGGCGGACGGACTGGCGGGGGATCCAATCACTGATTTGCGCTACACTGCCGAGGCCAATGCATATGCGTCGAGGAAGCTCCACGTACTTGCACACGAGGTGTGTGGCGGAAGGATACTGGCAATGGGAGGAGGCGGCTACAACCCCGTCAATGTCTTGGCCGCCTGGTCGGCGGTGGTCAGGGAACTATCGAGCTCAACCAACAGATGACGTAGCGGTGGACACAAGGCAGGATCACTCTTGTTACTTTATGTTTTCGGGGTATCATCCATCGCCATCAAGTGGCCGCCGAAGGCGATCGTCGCGACGAGGACGGGGTAGACCACCATTCTTTCCATCCCGCCGGATCCCAGTCCAAAATAATTCCCACCGACGTATAGTACGAGGGCAACAAGCGTCGCGAATCCCAGGATTATGGAGAAGTATGACATAGGCTTCTTCTGGAATCTTGCGGTGACCACGGCTGAGAGGCCGGCGAAAAGGAAGACGATGAGCGAAAAGAGGCCGTGCCAAACCCCCTTGGTTTCGGGAAAGAGGCCAACACCCACCGCGCCGACTCCTGCGAGCGCAATCATTGCCGCGGCAGGCTTCCAGTGGAAGGCTCTCTGGAGGAAGTAAGCTCCGACCAGGACAAGGAGACCTAGAAGTACTACGGAGGAGTTGAAGATGGTTGAGGAAGGCTGGTTGATTACGCACCCGGAGGTCGTACAAGTGGCTCCAAGGTCGCTGACAGCGTTCGTGGATACATTGTAGTTAGGATAGTAGATTTCGGCCAGAATCAGACCAAT
>DATGVR010000052.1:0-5033 GCA_035300255.1 Nitrososphaerales archaeon | reverse complement strand
ATGGCAAAGATGCTTACTTGTGCGTGCGGATGGACTGTCATCTCTCCCCAAGGAGAAGACGACGTGACAAAGCACACTACACTACATTTGAAAGATGTCCACCCTGGGACAGTCATTACTCGGGAAGAGATGAAGAATATGATGAAGAACGTCTAGGCGACCAAGACAGACCCGCCTAGGGCTGAAACGAGGATTCTTTTTTCTGGAAGTAGTAGGGCGGCGAGCCCAAATCATCCTGCACTAGAAGTCTTCTTTTCGATCAAGTCGTCTATCCAGTTTGGTCTTCTAGGCTCTATGACTTCTTTGAGTATGAAGAGGACGCATCGCCCCACTCCTTCCATTCCCATCACCCTCACCGCCACTTCCTCAGGTTCTCCAAGCGTGAAGCCGAAGAGGTTCGCGAGCACCATTCCCTTCGACGTTTGCGTGGACCAGAGTCTTTCCTCATAGCCCTCCCTGAGCTGCCTGACAACCCTCGACTCTTTCATCTCGTCGACAGAAATCTCCAGTTCATAGAAGACAAGACCCCCCTGCTTCTGGGTGTCTATCACCGCTCGAACCATGAGCTCACCTGATTTCAGAAGTTTGGTAATTCTGTATTGGGCCATTCGAGGAGTGATGGAGAACGGGTCCGCGACGTCCTTGATACTGCAGTGGGCATCATACCTTAGCTTCTGAACTATCTTCCAGTCCAACGTATCCGGCTGGTAGAGGGGCGGTCTGAGATCACGGTCCCCGAGGCTCAGCCTATGCAGTTCGAACCTTTTAGTAATCTCGTCAGCTAACCGTTGAACTTCCTCTGTAGAAGCACCTGATAAGCGGGTCGAGATTGACGGTCCTAGGTAGTCGCTTGCCTCGACCACGCCAGGAAGATGATGTACATATTGTAGAGCTCGCAGTTTCGTTGTGAGGTTGTGGGCTTCAAACCGGAACAATCCAACGTGGTTGAGCCCGAACAATGCGAGGTTGGGCACTGCCTGGTAGTATTTGATGAAACCTTCATCCTCCATCTTCTTGACCCTTAACCGGACGGTCTTCTCGTCTAGTTTGAGCCTCTTGCCAATAATTGAGGGGCTGGCCTGCCTCTCCGCGGACTCTCGGAAGCTAGGATCCTTGAACGCTATGTCAACGAAAATCCTCACGTCAACGGCGTCCATTTCCCCGCTCCTTCCAAGAACAGCCTAACAGGTACCGGAGCAATGGATGGGATGCTTCAATAAAGTCTAATCCTAACTGAAGGCCAGTAGCTAACTGAAGCGGCGCTCTAGAGTGCCAGTTGAGGCGGCTGCTACTGTCCCTCACTTTTTGCAAAAAAAGACGAACCTTCTTGGAGGAATGCTGCGGACTCCTTATCGGAGGACAATTGAGCGCTGTTAGGCTAAGCTGCGCGCTCCGGTCCTCAAGGTGATGAAAACCGGACTACACTCTTACCTAGGCGCTATGGGACAACGGCAAGGAAGAGATCTCAGGCCCGTAATCCACGACTTATAGGCTCGGATTGATACCGAGTTTGCGTGGAGATGCCAGAGAGAACCTCAACGGTGAGAAGGTCGCAGGAGTGGGGAGGAGGAGCCTGGGAAGCGTAGTCAGCCGGTGCGAAACGCTGAGAGTAGACGGGCCCGCTGAGGGAGACGATTCGAAAGAGACAAAAATAGCGGTCGTCGACCCATGACTTATGCGAGGGGTGCCAGGGAGGGTCGGTTGATAATGATGTTTGGAATTTGGAGGGAAAGCTGAGGATGCAGAGGAGCAAGGGAAGGTCGGGACCTAACATGTTGATCAAGATCATAGAAGACTCGAAGATTCCTCTCGGAGAGGAAGAGGCTAAGCTTCACTCAATCAAGGGAAAGATGAAGCGGGACGCGCTATTGTCGAGAGAGGAGAAGGCTTTCCTCGCTAGACTGGTTGAGAGGGCGAACGAGTGGCAAAGGGGAACGAAGAGCTCAGAGGACACTGAACCCGCAGACACTATGTCCGGATGAGAATGGAGAGCTGGGGAACCAAAAAATGAGTTCGGAGGATAATGAGGCGAACGGGAGAGCGGATGATGAGGGTGATGAGGATGAAGAGCTGGAGGAGGAGACTGAGGACGAGTCGGAAGAGCATGTCTCAGAGCAAATAGTGGAGAGAGAGGAAGATTCAGAACATGGGAAAGAGAAACGGCCAAAACGGCCGAAGACGACAGGCTGAGAAACTGGCGGTGGCGCAACTCGGGAAGGCCCCGGTGGGCCGCCTCGCTCCTAGCTATCAATAACTTCCCCCTTGCACGCCACGATTCTCGCGTTCGCCATCGCCCATACCAGGGAGAGCGTTGCGAAGCAACTCTATAGAATAGAAATCCCTGTTTGAGGGTACCCTTCAGAGAGAGGTTTGAGCTTTTGTTTGCTAATCCACGCACGAGATTGGGAACTCTAATTCAGATTCTGTTAGAGAGTTTGAACGTGGACTTGGACTTTCGAAAGGGATTCTGAAATCGCTTGCTGGTAGAACTTCTTCGATACCGACTTGGAGCTTCTTGGTTCAAGGACCAGGGCGCGCCCTTCAAGACGTCAAGAGAGTTCAACACGCCTCTTTTCGTGGGAGACTTTCGCAACTTTGTAAACCCACAAGTTGAAATAAGCTGATAGCCTAAGACACTTCTCATGAGCGTGCCTTCTCCGGATCCACCTGTAGACAATCATGCCTTCGGATCCACGAAACGCGAGATTCTTCTCATCCTCAAGCGAGAGGGCCAGTCCGACCTCCAAACTCTTGCAGAACGTCTGCATATTTCGAAGATGGCCGTCCACAAGCACGTTCAGGAGTTGGAAGAGCGTGGCATGGTCCAGCGCACCCCGTTACGGGGAACAAAGGGGCGACCACGCCTCATGCTACAGCTTGCCCCAGGGTCTCAAAGCCTCTTCCCTAGAGCATACGCCGGCGTAACCTGCGCTGCCCTCGCCTACATCGAGGAGAAGCTGGGACGTAAAGGGGTTGAAGAAGCACTTCGCCGTCGGCAAACCGAGACGGTCAAAACCTACCGAGACCAAGTTAACGCGGAGACTCTCCCAGGCCGTGTCCATCAGCTGGCAGAACTCCGCGACCGGGAGGGGTACATGGCGGAAGACCATCAAGCGGGCCCCTCCAAGTTCGAGATTCTCGAGCACAACTGCCCTATCATAGCCATTGCCGAGAACTACTGGGAAGCCTGCACGGTAGAGCGGGAAATGTTTCAGAAAGTCCTAGGCGCCAATGTCGAGACGACCCATCGAGTCGTCGCAGGCGCTAACGTTTGCCGCTTCCTCATTTCACCGAAGCGGAGGCAACCCGAATGAGGAGCGTCGCACTCGTCACCGGGGCGGGACGAGGCCTCGGCAGGGTCCTGGCAACCTTCCTGGCTGGGCAGGGCCATGACCTAGTCATCACCGCACGGACCGACACTGAACTTGAGGAAGTGGCACGATCGCTCCGAAGCGCCGGGGCGAAAGTCGCCGCGTTCCCTGGTAATATCACGGACCCTGGACACAGGACCCGTCTTCTACAAGAAACCAGCGCCTTGGGCGGCGTCTCCCTTCTCGTTAACAACGCGTCCGACCTTGGCGAGACACCGCGCCCTGAACTTGCCCAGGCCTCGCTCAATCTTTTCCGCACGACCCTCGAAACGAACCTCGTCGCCCCGCTTGCCCTCATTCAGGAAGCTCTTCCCCAACTCGAACGCACACGAGGCCTAATCGTCAATATCACAAGCGACGCTAGCCAAGCTGGCTACGAAAGATGGGGAATCTACGGGTCCAGCAAAGCCGCCCTCGACCTAGTCTCGAAGACGCTCGCCATCGAACTCAAACCACAGAGGATCTCCGTCGTCAGCGTCGACCCCGGCGACATGCGCACCCAGATGCAGCAAGAAGCATACCTCAACGAAGACATATCCGACCGTCCTCTCCCCGAGGTCACCATCCCGTTCTGGGCCTGGCTCATTGGTCAAGACCCGCAACGCATCACAGGAATGAGATACCAGGCACAGGGAACCGTCTGGGAGGTCCCAGCTTGAACCGGGAAGAACTCCTCTTCGAACGTCCCATGGAACTCTTCGCTTCCTCGCCTCCAGAGTTGCGTGAACACTCCCGGGATGAGGTGCGTCTAATGGTCTCAACACCGGAAGGAAACACTCACCATGCGTTCACGGACCTTCCAGAGCTACTCGCACCCGGAGACTTGCTAGTCGTCAATGAAAGCGCGACCGTCCCAGCAAGCCTCCCGGCGGCGAGCCGACTCGGAGACATTCGGCTAAACCTGTCCACGAGGTTTTCAGAGAATCTCTGGCTTGCCGAACCGCGATGGAGCCCGTCGCGTCCCGGACCCCTCCCTTTGAGCGAAAATGAGATTCTACGTGTCGGTGAGGCTAGAGCCATCCTCCTAAAGCCCTACCCTGGAATCCCGAGACTCTGGCTCACACGCCTCGACACACCCGGCAGCCTTCTCATGGCCAAGTACGGGCAACCGATCCACTACAGCTACGCTCCCGCCTACCCCATGGACGCCTATCAGACATTATTCTCTAGATTTCCGGGAAGCGTCGAGATGCCTAGCGCCGCCAGGCCCATCACTCCACGGGTCCGGGACGCGCTGCTTGCCCGTGGCGTTGGCATCTCAGGAATCATTCTACACACGGGAGTATCCAGCCTGGAGATTGAAGGCGAGACGGTGGAAGACCAAGTCCTTTATCCCGAAACATTCCGCGTTCCAGCCGCAACAGCACGCGCCGTCAATGCCACTCATACTATGGGAGGCCGCGTCATCGCGGTTGGAACCACAGTCGTGCGAGCACTCGAGACTTCCTGGACACCTGGCGGGGTTCGCGCCTGCACTGGCAGTACGAGCCTCTACGTCCACCCGGGGATTGGGGTGCACGAGGTGGATGGACTCCTCACGGGATTGCATGACCCCGTCACAAGCCACCTCGCAATGCTCAGCGCCATCGCCGGCCTCGACCGGGTCAAGGAGGCGTACGCCGAAGCTGTCCAGCATCGCTATCTCTGGCACGAGTTTGGCGA
>DATGVR010000051.1:0-2736 GCA_035300255.1 Nitrososphaerales archaeon | reverse complement strand
ATAGACTCGGAAACACCGTTCATGCCTTACCGAGTCCTCTTGCAGGACTACACAGGTGTTCCACTAGTTGTCGACCTGGCGGCCATGCGCGACGCGGCCAAGCGAGCCGGGCTCGAGACTAAGTCCGTAAATTCGAAGGTCCCCGTCGACCTTGTCATAGACCATTCGATCCAGGTGGATGCCTGGGGAAATGACATGGCTTTCGCCATCAACTTGGCGAAGGAGTACGAGAGGAACTCTGAGCGATACTCTCTATTGAAGTGGGCTCAGTCCGCGTTCAAGGGATCGCGCGTCTTTCCGCCTGGCAAAGGGATCTGCCACCAGTTCAACCTCGAATATCTTTCTCAGGTTGTGGCTGTCTCGGACCGCAGCGGTTCTTTGGAGGTCTTTCCAGACACCCTCGTCGGGACCGACTCGCACACGACGATGGTGAACGGCCTGGGATGCCTCGGCTGGGGGGTTGGAGGGATCGAGGCCGAAGCGGTCATGCTGGGCGAGCCATACCACATGCCCATACCCAAAGTCTTCGGGGTGGAGTTCACCGGCAATCTCAGTGAGGGAGTGACTCCTACCGACCTCGTCCTCACTGTGACTGAAAGGCTAAGGGAGAAGAACGTTGTCGGCTCCTTCGTCGAGTATTTTGGGGAAGGTTACGGCCAGCTCTCTGTCCCTGACAGGGCCACGATCGGAAACATGTCACCGGAATACGGTGCGACCGCAGGCTTCTTTCCAATCGACGATTCAACCCTGAGTTACCTGACCGGGACCGCAAGGCCGAAGAGCCACGTGGACCTCGTCTCAAGGTACGCGAAGCAGTTTGGATTCTTCGTCTCCGACGTGGAGCCGGTCTACTCCGAAGTAATCCACGTCGAGCTTGATAAGATCGAGCCCTGCATCGCCGGGCCACGAAATCCCGAAGAAAGACACACCCTCGTCTCAGTTCCTGGTTTCACTCGTTCCATGCTCGACCAGAGGCGCGCTTCCTCGCTCTCGGCATCCGGTGCCTCCTCGACGGTCATTCGTAGCCAGCTAATGCTCGAAGAGGACGGGCCGATAAGGACGGGTGTGATGGACGGGTCGGTGGTGATTGCTGCGATCACCAGTTGCACGAACACATCCAACCCTACGGTCATGGTCGGTGCAGGATTAATCGCGAAAAGTGCCGTTGAGGCCGGGCTCTCCTTGAAGCCCTGGGTGAAACCAAGCCTCGCCCCAGGGTCTACAGTGGTCACCGACTACCTGCAGAATTCCGACCTGCTCCGATACCTCGACGACCTCGGATTCGTCCTCGTCGGTTACGGTTGCACGACTTGCATCGGGAACAGTGGCCCATTGGCTCCAGAAGTAGAAGAAACGATCAAAGCAAGAGACGCCTACGTGGTCGCCGTCCTGTCTGGGAATCGCAACTTCGATGGGAGGATACATCCCCTGGTCAAAGGTTCCTTCCTGATGTCCCCGATGCTTGTTGTCGCCTACGCACTCGCAGGGAGAATCGACTTCGATTTCTCATCGACGCCGCTCGGTGTGGGAAAGGATGGCAAGGCGGTTTTCCTGAAAGACCTCTGGCCGACCCTCAAAGAAGTGAAGAAGACTGTGGAAGCATCTCTGAATTCGGACCTCTACGCCAAAAGGTATGCGGACGCGATGAAAGGGGACGAGAGGTGGGAGAAATTAACTTCATTCGAGGACGACGTCTATCACTGGGACCCGAATTCGACCTATGTCAAAAACCCGCCTTGGTTTGAATCCTCAGGCCACAAGACTGCGAAACGAGACATCTCCGGGGCCAGGGCCCTCGCAGTTTTCGAGGACAAAGTGACAACCGACCACATATCTCCGGCCGGGACAATTCCGGTGGATAGCCCCGCAGGGATCTACCTGAAGGAGCGGGGGGTCGACCTGCTGCATCTATCGACCTACGGCAGTCGCCGGGGCAACCACGAGGTCATGATTAGGGGAGGCTTCAGCAACGTCCGGCTTCGCAACGCGCTAGCGAAGGGAAAGGAAGGAGGGTACACCTCGCACCTCCCCGACGGCACGGTCATGACAATCTACGACGCCGCGATGAAGTATTCGTCCGAGGGAATCCCGCTGATAGTCCTGGCCGGCAAGCAATATGGCGCGGGAAGCTCTAGGGACTGGGCAGCGAAGGCCCCGAAACTTCTCGGAGTAAGAGCTGTCATCTCCGAGAGCTTCGAAAGGATTCACCGGAGCAACCTCGTAGCCATGGGAGTGATCCCACTCCAGTTCGAGGATGGGAAGGGCGCGAAGCAGCTCGGCTTGACGGGTGAAGAAATCTTCGATATTGCCGGATTGCAGAATATGACTTCCCCGAAAGAATGGGTCGAAGTCGTTGCCCGAAGTCCATCGGGGGAGAAGAAGTTCAGGGCATTGGCGAGGATTGACAACGCCACAGAGATGCAGTACCTGCAGGACGATGGAGTCCTCCCCTACGTATTCGCAAGGCTGCACAAATCTGGACACTGACAAAATCGTTTTAACGGCCTGGAATCGGGTTCCTTCCGAATGGAAAAGGAGCCGGTGGTCTACGTAAACGGGAAGTTTACAGAGAAATCCAAGGCTTCAGTATCAGTATTCGACCACGGCCTTTTGTACGGAGACGGAATCTTCGAAGGCATAAGGGCCTACGGAGGTAGCGTCTTCCGCCTCGACGACCACATGAACAGGCTGTACGACTCTGCCAAGAGCATCAGGTTAAGGATCCCACAGACCAAG
>DATGVR010000050.1:0-14146 GCA_035300255.1 Nitrososphaerales archaeon | reverse complement strand
CCTCCTCCCTGTACGCCAGGTTGTAGTGGTCCTGCATCGTCTCGAACCTTTCGAGGCCCAGCCTGTCGCTGGTAAAGAGGGCCTTCGCGAACTGCCAAGCCCACATGCTCGACCCGCCAAGATGGTCGACCGCGTTCTGTTTTCTCACGGCGTCGGTGAGGGTCTTGAGCACTTGGTCGATGGGCGTCTTGTAGTCCCAGCGATGGATCTGATACAAGTCCACGCGGTCCGTCCTGAGGTTGGCCAGCGACCTCTTCAGGTTCCTGACTATGTGCTCCCTGCTTAGGTCTACGCCGGCCAGGCTGTCGTCCGTGGGAAGCCCGACCTTGGTGGCGAGGACGACCTGGTTCCTCTTACCCTGCAGGGCCTTGCCGACTATCTGTTCAGATTTCCCATTGGAATACACGTCTGCGGTGTCAAAGAAGTTGATCCCCAAGTCGATGGCTCTGTCGATTATCCGCTTGGACTCGTCATAGCCAAGGCTCCACTCGTAGCCTTTTGCGTCCGGTCCACCGAAGCTCATGCAACCTATGCAGAGCTTCGAAACCTTCAGGCCCGTGCTCCCCAGGGTCGTATACTTCATCGGAGGACGAGGCGCCGCCGGGCATCGTTAAATGGTTAGCCGATGATTTTATCCGAAGGTAACCGGGCCAGCGATGCATGGCAGTCCTGACACCAAAGGCCTTGAATTTCCTCAAGACCCACGAATTGTGCAGGCTGGCCACTGCGTCCAAGGACGCAAGGCCCCACGTGGTCCCCGTGATCTACGCCTTGGACGGGGAGAACATAGTGATTGCAATTGATTACAAGACGAAGAAGCTCAAGAATCTAAGGGAGAACACCAAGGTGGCACTGCTGGTGGACGAGTACAGGCCCAACAGGGGCCTCATGGTGGAAGGGGACTGCGAGATCTTGGAGCGGGGAAAGGAGTACCTGCGCCTGCTACAGATACTGTTCGACAAGTTCGCGTATTACAGGAACAACCCGTGGGGGGAGGGCGAGTCCCCGATACTGAAGATCATGCCGACGAAGGCGGTCATGTGGTAAGCCTCGCGTCAGCTGAGCGCCACGCTTCTGCGGGCCTCGTAGGCGGCCAGCAGTCCGGAGCCAGTGCACCTCGGGTCGAACGGCTCCAAGACAGAAGAGCAAGTCTCCGCCAGTAGTTCGATGTATCGCTCCGAGTCGTATTTGGTTTCGTCCTGAATCACGTCGGCCGGGGTCGCCCGCTTCGAGTCTTTTCCCTGGTAGTCTGTGATGACGTACCGTATCCCTTCGCCGGCGTGGAGGGTGGCACCCTCGCCGACGAGCTGCTTGATCGCCGCGTTCTGCACAGTCATGGTGGTGTACTCCTCGGGGGCCTTTGAGAGGTTCGTCGTGAAGGCTAGCTCCGGGGCCGGAATCTCATGCCGTGCGAGCGATTCCGCGTGTCTGAGGAAGATTTCGACGCACCCTGGAACCTTGGCCTTCGCCTCAGCAACCGAGTCGGCCTCGGCGAGCGTCCTCAGGATCTCCATCTGACATCTGGAAAAAGCGAGTGGGGTGTCGTGGCGCCGCGCCTCTATCCCTCTGACCTTCAGCTCGCCGTCCCGATAGACGCCGAAGTATCTGTTGAGGACAGGTATCCCCGGGTCGACCTTCGAGGGGAGGAAGACCACCCACTTGTAGATGCCCTCGAATGATATGGCGAACCCTGTCTCCTCTTCGATCTTCGCCTTGAGGTCCAGATAGTCGCTCTCGTTAGCCCCAGCTTTCTTCAGCCAGAGGGAGTCTACGATCCCGTGCAGGACTTCGAAGCCTTTCCGTTCGGCGATTCTCGTGGCATCGATGAGAATTTTCCTGTCCCAGGCGCAGACGGAGATATGGGCGTCGATGCGTCCGAACTTCGCGTTCGAGTGACCCAGATAGCCAAAACAGTTGTGAGTGAAAACCAGCCCCTCTCCGGTGAAGAAACCCGGGACCTCGTCATCGGCCAGCTCGAAGCAGTAGACGTACTCGGGACACGAATCCAGCATTGTAATTTTCCTTACTCGTACGAAACCTAGGTCGCCGTGAAGGAGGCGGTTGCTTCTCGATGTCTGCCCGATTTGGTCTCCGCTTAGCTTTCTGGAACTCATTCGCTCGAGTGTCTTTTCGAGACTTCCAATCAGGTCAATCTGGTCTGTCGTGCGGGAGAGCGAAGGGATTCTTTTTGCTACGGGTAGTGCTTCGCCTACTTCCAGCTCCGAAGCCATAATCACCTTCAGTTCTCCTTCTCGAAGAATGAAGAATGGGTGGTCGGGAGTCGCGACGATTTTTCTCCCATCTTCCATGTCTATCGAGAGCAGATTCTGCCTGTTTGGTTTCTTGATTAGGTTGGCCACCCTCGCGTATTTCGCCTTGTAGTCCGGTCCTATTCCCGCCACATACACATCGGACGGACACTTCATTACGCCTGTCCTTTTGCCCACTATACTATCGATGAAATCACCTATTCTAACGAACTTCTCGATGCCGTCTTGCGTCACAAAGACGGGGGACTCCTTTGGAAGACACACAACCCCAATCCATTTGAGTGCGGCCTGCCTCTCGTCGTAGATTTTCCTAGCATCCCCTGCCGCATTGCTCTTCAGTTCTTTGTATCGCAGCCTTTTCCCGACAACAATCTCCATCGATTTCGCGACCAGGCCCATTTTCTTCTCGCATACGTTCCACCCCAGCTCGGGAACTCTATTGGTCGAGTCAGGACAGCACAAGCATTTGATGGTCTCCGCAGAAATGTTCTTCCTGAGCATTATGTTAGGAAAGAGGGCCGAAAAATCCAATTCGCCAACGTTTTCGTGCACCCCGATCCTTGGCTCGAAAATGAATCCGCCACGGTCGGCCATCAGCAGCTCGTTCCTGTCCTTGAAGTGCTCCCAAAGAGTAGGCTTCCAGGGGACCAACAGACCCATCTTCGAGGCGTGGTAGCACTGGAGGCTCGACAGCGCCTTGCCGATTGTTGCCCTGCTCGAGGTCTGCAAAGGCATCCTGCATATCCTGCTCAGCTCGAACAGCCCCTCGAAGCCAGCCTCGGAATAGGCGAAGGAGGTGTTGATGTCGATGTGCAGCCTCCCGTAGAGCTTCATGGCTGAGGGCTTGTAGTGTATCTGCCCGTAGCTGAAGTAAGAGGTACCGGCCTTTGATGGGAGCTTCATGACTGTGGCATCTCTGTCTAAGGTCAGGGCCAGCCCGTTTGCTTCTGAGCGCTTGATCAGATACGGGAAGAGGAAGGTGTCACCATCGTTGGTGAGGATAAAATCCGGGTCCGCCTCGCGAGTGGCTCGCATGAGCTCCAGAAGCTTGTCGGCTTCACTCCGCCCTTCAATCACTGTCTTTCCGCCGCTGCCCTCAAGAGTGATTGATGTGATTCTGTCAGTGAAGCGAGGCAGCCTACCCTGCTGGTCTATCTGCACTTCGAGTTTTGTCTTTCTGAGCTTAGGGATTGCATATTCGTATTCCCAGACATCGTCCTTGAGTTTCCAGCTCAGCCTGTCCCTGTCTCGCTCGACTTCGCAGTAGGCGAGGGGGAAGAGGTCGTGATCGTACAGGTAGCTCTGGTTGGGAGGGATGTCGATGTTGTAGAGCCTGAAGGTCCCGAAGGGGCCGAGGCGCTCTATCCTCCCTGCCACCTGCACTGCTCTTCTGGCGTCCCTCAGCTTTGCCTCGACGACCTCCGATTCCCCGGGAACTGAGATTCTCTCCTGTCTTCGGACCACTCTTGTCCACGCGAAGTCGTCACGGAGCGTCTGAAGCGGGACGGCGAAGTCTGATTTGTTGTCCGTGCCTATGAATATCGATGGGGACCATCGGTCGACCAGCCTCACCGCGTCGCCGTTCTCGAGCTTGAGCCAGACGACCATTTCTCCAGGATTGCCTGGGTAGAGGTCAAGTATCCAGCCGCGCATTCCTACCAGCCTTCAGCTTCTCGAGCTCGGCCGTCAGCTGCATGATCGTCTTGTGCTGGGCGAGTAGCAGGCTCATGAATAGGGCCTCCGTCGGGAAGGGCGAGTCCCTCGCCTGGATTGCAGGGAAGTATTCGTAGCAGAGCCTGAGCATTTCGTTGAAGAGGGCCCTGTCCTCGGCCCGGAGGGCGTCGGCGAAGCGCTGCCAACTGTCCAGCTCCTCGATTATCTCCGAATCGGAGAGAGTCATCCGCCTGTCTCCCCGCACTTGATTTCTGAGATTGCGTTCATGGAATCCGCGAGCATCCTTTGGTGGTGGAAGAGAATCGCCATCGCCATCCCCTCGAATCTAGACGTCCTGACCGCTGCGGAAGATGCTGAGGTGTAGAGCCTGGCAGAGGTGAGCATCTCGTCGAGCGTGACCTTGTCCTTCTTGGGGAGGGCTTTTCTGAACGACCTCCATTCGGCAGCCTCCTGGGCTTCGGCTATCCTGAACGATGGAATGGTGCGGCCCGTCAGCGAGGCACCCCGGTCTTGGCGGCTCTGAAGAGCTGGCTCAGCTTGAACGTGGCGACAGCAGGGAGTTTGTTCCTGTGCTTCAGGAGCTCCGCCCTGACCATGCCACCCTCGGGCGTCAGGCGTACCATCGCGTCAGCCCACGAGGCGACCATGTCGTCGTACTTGTTGGGCGAAGCCAGAGTCGTGATTACGAGCGCGTCCTTCTTCGTCCTTTCAATCCCGTCCTCGACCGCACTCAGGACCCTCCGGGCCTCCCTCTCGTCCAGCTCGGGCTCGTTGAATGTGCCCAGCAGATCAGAGATGACCACGAGCCTTGTGCCGTAGTCTTTGGCTGCGCGGACAAGGTGCTCGGAGACGAGGGCGGCGAGCTGGTAGAACGTGAAGACGCGACAGGAAGCTACACGTCGCATCGCCGCGACAGGTTTGAGCCCCCTCTGTTTCGCGAACGAAGAGAAGAGGTACGGGTCGGAGCGGTTGCCGCCGTCTATGAAGAGGACGGCCGAGTCGAGGCCACCTGATTCGATTGGGAGCTGGGCCCTGAACGTCGCGAGCTCGGCGACCGCGGATGACGGGCCTCCGCTGAGCACGATCAGGCGTCCTTCTGAGAAGGGCCTCAGCAGCGAATCGAGACGAGGGAAGCCGAGCGAGAAGTGAGGGATTGACGAGGCGGGCTGGAAAAGCTCCTGTGTCCTTTGCACGGCCGGGGTGGTGTTCAGAAAAACGTCCGACCAGTCGTCGGGCACCGGGGCGAATCGGCATTCGATGCTTCCCTCGAGAGGGAGGCCGCAGCCAAGACACCGTCCGCCAAGCGAGTCGACGGTCTCAGCAGCCGGTCCGAAGTCTCGCCTAACTTTCAGGACGCAGGTGCAGGTCGAACAGTAGTAGACGAAGCGCGCCTTGCCGCTCTCCGCCTGCTCGTAGAGGTAATGCAATCTCGCCATTGTATGCTGGTAAGAAATCTCTGGGGGATTTAACGCGGAGGGCGCGGACGATGATTTTGGGCAAGAGAGAGAAACGCGAAAGTAATCAAATGCCGTTGAATCTTATTAAAGCAAAGGTTGGGCTCGGCGGGACAACGCGGGGGTCGCCCAGCCTGGTCAACGGCGTTAGGCTCAGGACCTCATCCCTTAGGGGTTCGAGGGTTCGAATCCCTCCCCCCGCACATCATAGGAAGGGAGCCGATTGTAGGTATCTGCAGACTTAAAGCCGCTTTCGGGAATCTACCAACGATGAAGAAACTATACAGGGCCATCTTTGCTGCATTAGTCATTGCCAGCCTACTTACCCTAGTTTCCTACACAGCGGTCGCAACAGCACACCAGAATGGTGAGAACGAAAGGAATCATTTCAGAGCGCGCCTGAGCGGATTCCAGCAGGTCCCTACACTGTTCTCAGCAGGCGGAGGCATCTTCACAGCTACCATCCTTAATGGAGGGACGACTCTCTCATACACACTGACCTACAGCGGCCTCACGGGAACTATGGCTGCACACATCCATCTGGGAGCACGCGGGACCAACGGAGGCGTCATCGCCTTCCTCTGCGGAGGGGGCGGAAAGCCTGCGTGTCCAACATCATCAGGAACTGTCACCGGCACTATCACCGCGACCGATGTCATCGGTCCCACAACCCAAGGACTCTCTGCAGGTGCATTCGCAAATTTCCTAACTGCATTGCGTGCTGGAGCAACCTACGTCAATGTCCACACAACTGCCTTCCCTGGCGGGGAAATTCGCGGGCAGATAACTCCCAGCGGCTGATGGTCTGATACACGACGACTCCGGAACTTCGAGACATCGCCTAGCGAAGGCCATGTTTTGGCCAATTCAAAAGATGATGCTCACTCTGATTATGGATGCTCGTTGGAACCAAGAACTGACTAGTGATTCTACCACTCAGGCGGTCTTGGGAGCCGCAGGCTGTGGGACCGGAGGAACAGGGGCACGAGTTGGAGCTGGAGCTGGAGGCTTCCGGAGAGGTTGGCCTGTGATAATGGAGAGCGCCTGTCTTCCGAGTTCTGTCAGTCGATATTTGGCAGGGTCCCCGAACAAATCAATTTTGAATTCGATGAAACCAAGAGAAGTCAGCTGTCTGATCACCCAAAGTGTCATCCATTCGGAATTATCGCTGATCGCGTCGTCGAGCTCTGCGTTGCTCAATCCTCCCTTGCTCTTCGCGAGCGCAGTCAGGGCGGCCACAAGGTGAGGTGATGCAGCAACCTGCCTGAACACCTTCCTCTGACCTTTCGGGTCGGAAGGCCAGACCCAGAGTCCACTAGTCATCGTATCGGTCCGATGATGTTCGATTCATAAAGAATGCGAAAGTGGGATTCATATCCTTTAACTGATGAATCAATTGTTTTTAGTTCTGGAGAAGAAGTAAACCTACAGGCCCTGTGAAATCGGCAACCATGGAAGTGGTAACCGAATACGCTGACCAAAGGACAGAGCTCGAGGAGAAGATCAGGTCGTTCGAGTCCGAGAAGGCCTCGCTACTTGCTGACATCGCCTCACTGAAGGAGAAGATAGCCACCTTCGAACTGGAGAAGTCCGCAGCCACGCTCGAGAGCGAGGTGCAGGCGCTCCGGACCGAGAAGGCCGTGTTGGATGAGAAGGCTGCGTCCTACGAAGCCGAAGCAGGATACAATCTTCCGGCCGTTGGCACCGAAGGAATTTAGGGCCTACCGAAGCCTGGAAGCCTTCTGCTCGAGTTCGCCCTTTTCTTTTCTCAGGTAGCCGACGAACTCCTCAAGCTCCGCGAGCTTCATCTGCAGACGCTTCACCTCGTTTTCCTTCGCCGCACTTTCCATCGAGGACTCCATCTCCCTCTGCTGTTCGACCATTCCCTGGACCTTGGCGCTGAGGTCTTCGTTTCCTTTCTTCACCGAGTTCAGTTCGTCCTGTATCGATTTTAGTTGCTCCTCGGCGACTATCAGGTATCTCTGTCTGGAAATCACTGTGGGGAACTTGGTCCCACACTTCGAACATGTGTACATTCCGACCCTCCGCTCGGTCATTCCACGTTCTCCTTTCACAGGCTCGACGATTACGTTGAAGGACCTGGTGGGAAGGGTTTCCTTGTTACCACATTTCGGGCAGTTTGGCAATAGCTACTGCGACACTTGTGAACGTGTTAAAGTTTTGCCTGAATTACGATGTGAATCATGTCGTCGGCCCGAGCTTTACTGTTCTCTGATCGATTCCAATTCGGAAACTGCTGACCAAAGGGTCACCCTCGCGAACGAGGGCATGTTAGGATCCTGGGCTACGTCGTCGAGGAGACTAATGGCGTTGGCAGCCCTGATGGGGACGCTCACCTTGGTGTCCTGCAGCATCATCACGGAGTCCTTGACTGTCTTCCTGATGTTGCGTGGGGTGATGTTCGAGTCCGAAATCTGCTGAAGGCTCAATACGGCCTTCGCCAACTTGGCGTCGTTCTCCTGCTGCTTTTTCAATTTAGTACTCATTGAAGGAACTCCGGTTGTCAAACGTGGCTTCGATGCGGTGGGATTAAGTGCTTTTCGCCTCGTGCGGCTTATTATACGAGTGAGGTGGTGGGCGTTACAATGAGTGCTCCCAAGAACAAGATGAAACTGGCGGCCGAGCTCGTGAGCAAGGGCGCAGCGATGTTAGCGGAGCCATGTCCCCTGGACGGGGGGATACAGGTCAGGTACCGGGGGAAGGTGTACTGCACTGTCCACGATGACCTGTCTTCGATTACTAGAACCATCACAGTATCCTTCGATACGGTCGTAGCTCAGATGAGGGAGGTTCTCTTGACTAGGTTGAATGAAGCTGCGACTGAGTTGGGAGCTCAGAAAGACGGTGCTAAGCAGGATCAGCTTGTGTCCCTCATGACCAAGTACTTCGAGCTGCTGCAGAAGCTCCCCCAGAAGTAGGGCTTTAAATCGGAACCTCTGAGGTTTCAATGTCGTGGTGCTAAGGATGGGGCAGAAGGTGCCCGAGTTTTCTCTCCCTGACGCCGACAAGAAGGTGAGGTCACTGGGTGAATTCACCCGGCAGGGGCCGGTGGTTCTTGCGTTCTTTCCGTTCGCCTTTTCCGGGACCTGCGACAAAGAGATGTGCACATTCAGGGATGGGTTCGGAATATTGCAGGGAACCGGGAGCCAGCTGGTAGGTGTCAGCGTTGACAGCTCCTATTCGCTCAAGGCCTTCGCCCAAACGTACAACCTACAGTTTCCCCTGCTCAGCGATTTCAACAAGAAGGTCACCAAACTCTATGGCGTCCTCCAGGACCCTTGGGTGGGCCTCGGGTACAAGGGAGTAGCCAAGCGGGCGGTGATGGTCGTCGACAATAGGGGGATGCTGAGGTACAGATGGGTGACAGACGTGCCGTCAGATGAGCCTCCCTATGGCGAGGTCATGAAAGCAGCTCAGAAGCTGGCAGCCTGAGCTACGGGCGTGTCTACCAGCTTGCGGAAAAATACTCCTGAACCAGATTGGTGCTTATAACGCGAAGAGGTCTGCAATGGTGTTGGGCCATCCATGGAGGTCTCATGGGGAGAAGAGGACGATTGTTTGGTCCCATGAGCCGTCGGCTGAAATTCTGCAATTCCTCAAAGATATGCAAGACGCTATCAGATATGCGCTTCAGGTTGCGTATAGAAACACAATAGGAAATGGTGGCGCCGTTCCTTCTCCTATTCAGCTGAGGCGGGAAATTCGGGATTGGTTCTATTCCAGATACAACTATGCGAGACATCATGTTAACCCAGTCTGCAGGGCCGCCGTGGCGATGCTGAGATCTTACAAGAAGAACCATGATGGGGAGCTGAGAATACCGGAGGTGAAGAGACTCGCCACACGAATTGACGGGGAACTCTTCAAGATCATCGGCGACCAATTGAGGGTCACGCTTCAACCAGGCAATTATGCATGGCTCGCAATCAACAAAAGGGACAAGCACTACGAAGCGTATTCGACGGGGCGGCCATCAGAGCTGCTACTGACAGATAGGAACGCGTGCCTCACCTTCACCGTCAGCGAGGATGAATACAAGCCTCTCGGACGGAGACTGTTGGCATCTGACCTAAACTTCAGGAGTGTGGACATGACAGTGGCCACCCGGACGAAGGCAAGACTTACCGATGTACGTAGTGAATCTCTAGGCATGATTGTTCAGATACAGAACGACTTCTCAAGACGTAGAATGATGCTCCAGAGGCACATCAAAAACCCACAGAAAAGGCAAAAGAAGCTCAGTGAGATGAAGGGGAGGCAGAAGAACAGAATCAAAGACGCCCTTCACAAGTTGTCGACGAAGATGGTCAGAGAGAACCCCGATACGACATTCGTCTTCGAGAATCTTAGGGGGATTAGGAAGGCTGGTGATGGAAAGAATCGGCGCTTCAGGTTCTATCTCAACCGATGGCCCTACAGGATGTTCCAGTCTTTCGTCGACTACAAATCTTCCGACATCACCAAGTACGTGAACCCAAGGGGGACCTCGTCGGAGTGTCCCGTATGTGGTGGAAAGGTCGAGCACCCTACTTGGGCTGTGAGCAGATGCAGAAAATGTGGCGTAGACTACGACAGGAACAGGCTCGCCTCCCTGGCGATTCTCTGTCGTGGACTGTGTCTCTGCGGCCAACCGTTTGCCGTGAGTGCGGACGCCTCCTGGCATCACATGAGGAGTGAATACCTGTACACTGGTGGAGCGCCTGATAATGCCGCCAGAGCGGGTTGGACTGATGCTGCCAGCGCTTCGAATGGGGACGTGGGGTACGAAAATACACGCTCCTAGAAACGGTTTTTATACCGGTGAGGACGCTGTCTCATTTGTATTGAGCCAAGGGACTGAGATCAAGCCGATAGTCCAACTTACGCCTAAGGCATCGGAGGAGCTGAAAGTATACCTCCAGAAGCAGGGGAAGCCAGGTGCTGCGCTGAGGATCTTCGTGACCGCAGGAGGATGCTCGGGCCTATCCTACGGGATGGTTGTGGACGACAAGTCGTCAGAAGACGACTTTGTGATCGATGTCGACGGCGCGAAGGTGGTGGTTGACAGGTCAACAGCCCCGTTCATCGCTGGTTCAACGGTCGACTACCGGTCGGAGAAGCTCATGGGCGGAGGCTTCGTCGTGGAAAACCCCAACGCTGTCTCCACGTGCGGTTGCGGCGAGTCGTTCAAGACAGCCTAGGTCTGTGCAAACTCAATCCGTGTATCCTCAATATCGTTAGATGATGTCTTTATCATCATATGTCCTGTTAAACAGGAGAATGCGATAAAGAATTGGCATTGATCATTGGGAACTACATCGGTATAGGAGCCATTCTAGTTGTAGGAGTTATTCTAGTTGCACGCTTACTGCTCAGAGGGAGAGGGTCGAGGCGGAGATAGAAGAGGCCAAGGTGGAGACCAGGAAAGCGCTGTCTGAGCATTCGCCCGCCTAGGCCAGTGAACCCAGGCCGTCGTCATGTCCTGCTTCGTGTCTTCTTCTGTCCTCGTTTGGCTTCCGATGCCAGATACCGACCCTGTCTGTGGGAGAAGCGTCGATACTAGACTGGCGGTGTTCAAAATCGAATATGGTAAAATCACGTTTTACTTCTGCTCGGAGAAATGCATGAAAGACTTCGGCGCAGATCCGACGAAGTATGTGAGATGATGCGTCCTCACTCTCGAAGGAGCCAGGGGCGGGGTTCTGAGTCCATCTTGTACCATTGAGTTTTATAATCTCTAAAGAATCTTGATGAATCATCGGATTATGAATACCAAGAAATTGTATTCAGTGGTGATAGAAATCGGGAGCGTAGCTCTCTCAACTTATGGCTTCGCCAGTGCTGCGTATTGGTACTGGGTGTTTCTCCAATCGCCTCCGGCCCAAGTCGTCAGCTCCAACACTCTTGTGCTTCAGGGCATCCCTATCTCGCACATCGTCACGAGTCTGTTCACGATAGCTCTGGGCGGCTTCATCCACGCCACACACAGGCTTTGGCCGGAGATACTCGAACTTCTCGAACGCGCCGGAAGGAAAGCCGAGTCTGAAGTCAAACATGTGTGAATGAGCGATGGTGCGCGAAGCGGTTTTGTTGTACCTAGCTCATTCCAAAGTTATGCGCCGGATCCGACTACGCCAGCCTCGGTCATACCGAAACGCCGTCGGTAGCCAAGGAGGATTCCAGCGAAGGCGACGAACGCCGAAGCTATTGCGCCGCGGGCAGTGCCAAAAACGATGGTAACTGCGTACAACCCCGCGGGATAGAACCCAGTGGTGCCGCCACCAAAGTAAGTGTAACTCAACAGAGTTTCGATGAAGTAACTCAGAACTCCGGCAACCCAGCTCCCAGAGAAAGCAAACCATAGGATGCCAAAGTAGCGGGAGTGTACGTCGACGTCCAGCAACGAACCGACCCTGTAGAAAACTATGAACAAGACGATTGGATCGAATAAGATACTTACAAGCGATAATGTCAGGTTGTAGAGTTCGTAAATCGAAGGATTCCCTAAGGCTGTCGGATTCGCCAGAAAAAGTCCCCTGAACCAGAAACCGGACGTGAACACGATTATGTTTACTAGGGAAGTCAAGAACAATGCGATGAAGAAGATAGGTTTCAATGTCTTCCAGCGCTGATGAGTTTGAGTTCTCACAGTAGTTGACACCTTAACTCCATTTTTTGCCTGGTCAGATAAGCCTGTGCTAGAAGAACGCCGGGGGTAGGATTCGAACCCACGCGACCAGAAGGTCACGGGCTGACTGGTTCTTGATCTCGAGTTGCGGACCCGTTTCGTCGCCTGGCGGGTTGCCCGCGCATTAACCACTCTGCCACCCCGGCTCGACTGAAGCCTGCCGCCGGCCTCTATTTGTTCGATTTGGGTGGTGCTCTCTTCGCACGCGATGAGCGCTCGACGATGTAGCTCCAGGTGACGAAGCAATCGACCAGCTCAGTGTCTTCTGAGGTTTCTTTCAAGGAACCACTTCATGATATCCCAAGCTTCGCCGGCTGCTTTTCTGTCATAGACGCTTTCCCTCGTGTCGTTGAAAAAGCCGTGCTTCGTCCGTGGATATGTCTTCAGCGTCAAGTCCTTCCCTCCTTCCAACATAGCCCCCACGAATGCGGGGACCTTCTTGTTGATTATCTCATCTTCGTTGGCATGTATGTCTAGAATCGGGACTGTGATCTTTGCCACGTCCTCGGTGATTGGGGGCTCGCCGTAGAAACTGATTGCGGACCTCAAGTGCGGGCTCCTGACGGCGCATTTGAGGGAAAGGCCTCCTCCCATGCAGAACCCGAGCGTTGTCACCGCGTCGAACTTGGAGTGGGCCAGTTCGACCGCGGCCAGCGCGTCGTCGAGCAGCTTGTCCCTGAACGCGGGGTCATAGAGGGTCGCGGCCACCTCCTTGATCTCCAGACTGACGCCTTTCTTGTTGAGCGCTTCAGCGACCTTTGTCTTGTCTCGCCTTTCCTCCAGCGAAAGCTCCCAGACACCCTCCATAGCCTTCTGGATGTTGTCAGGCGTCAGAATCCTTTCGTGGCCCCTGAACAGGTTGGGCGCTATGGCTGCAAATCCCAGTTTACCGACACGTTTGCAGACGTCCCCGGTGTGCTCGACCAGGCCCCACACTTCATGAAAGACGACGACGCATCCATCGGCTCCCTTCGGCGTGAAAGAGAACTCTGTCTTGGGCTGTTTTGCCACTGGGCTCCGGTTTCCAGAGCCCACGTTTAAATCGAATGCGGGCTCGGGTTCTCAAGACAGGATGAAGGTCTCTCTGATTTGGACTAGTCCGAGGCCTGAGAAGACCATTGCGGTCGCGATGAGGAGATGCTACAGCACCAAACCCATCGAGGAAATCGAATCGGATCTCGAACAGAAGGGAGCCGAGTACTGGAAATATCTCCTGGGCAAGGCCATGCAGGACAAGTCGCTCGACGTCCTCGAGCACTTCACCATGTCTCTGCTGGTCGAAGGGGCTGATGAGGCAGAGGTGGGCACTCTTGCACGTAGTTTCCCGTATCTCCGCGCGACGCGGCTGAAGGACTCCGACTGGTTGCTCTCCCTGAACTCGAGGACCTTGGTCGAACTCTGGAGGGACCCCCGCGGCAAGGAGTTCGCTCAGCTCGTTGTGTCAGAGCTCGACGGCGGGAACGTTTGCCCTATCTTCAATGAGATGGCTTTCGGAGAGAGAGTTCGTGCGAGTTAAGCTTCTGTACAATACTGACCTGGACGCGCTCAAGCGAGTCTTGGTTCAGAAAGGTGTCGAGTTCGACCCCGAGGCCCTGATGGACCATGTGGTCTACATGTTCGAAATCGAGGATTGCAGTAGGGTGACGACTCACCAGCTGGTCCGCCACCGAGCGGTTTCGTATGACCAAGAATCACAGCGTTTCTCAGCTGCAACGAGGGAAGGAGTAGTGACTCCCGCCAGCATCCAGACCAACGAGGCCGCATACAAGGCCTACGACGAAGCGCTCAAGACAGTCTACTCTGCCTACGAGAAGATGGTGGCTGCGGGCGTCCCCAAGGAAGACGCCAGGTACATCCTGCCGAGCGCCATCAAGACGAAACTCGTCATGACGCTCAGCGCGAGGAGCCTGATGCACTTGATTTGGCAGAGGACAGCCCTCCAAGCCCAGTGGGAGATCAGGGAACTCGCCTCGACGCTCCACAGCCTGGCTCGTGAAGCAACCCCGGAGCTCTGGACCAAAATCATTGAAAGGTGACGCTTGGTAAAGGCCTTCGGCACG
>DATGVR010000049.1:0-3011 GCA_035300255.1 Nitrososphaerales archaeon | reverse complement strand
GCGCTCCTGGGCGAACCTCACCCAGACATGGTATCTTGCCACGACGCTCGATGTTGATGGCGGCGTTGAGGTCGCGGTCGAGAGTGGCACCACAAGATGGGCATCGCCACTCCCTATCGGTCAGCTTCAGATTCCTGTTGACGAATGCGCACGCGTGACAGGTCTGGGAGGTCCACGCAGCGCTGACGAACTCCACAGGGACTCCCTCCCAGTTCGCCTTGTATCGGATGTACGATTGAATAACGTGGAAGGGCCACTGTGCAATCCTTCGCCTCCGACCGTGTCCCTCACCGTTGCCCTTCTGATGGGCATATCGGATGCCTTTCAGTCTTTCAAGGACTATGGCTTGCTTGTTCTCTTTTGCCTTTTCGAGTATCTGGCAGGTTACACGATGGAGGAGCTGTTTGACGCGATCTTTTTCGCGCCTCGAACTTGCGTAATTCCGCTTGAGTCTTGTGTCACTCGGATGTCTTCGATAGAACTCGCTCCGCCTTACTCCGTACTCACAATGGAGTCTTGCTACCTCTGAAAGGTCAACACGCATCCCATCACTCCCTACGAATGATTTCTCGTTGAGATCGTAGCCAATCTTATGCACTGGCTCGTAGGGTGTAACCATCTTGGAGAATGTTATGATTATCGCGTTCTCTGTCAGCGTGACCGAACCTCTTTTCAGGGAAGAATCCATCAGAAATGAGCGTTGATGGTCTCCATACTCTAGCGGCACTAGAAGGCGTTGTCCCTTTCTGAATGGTAGCGAGAGGATGGCATAGTTCAGAGAATAGTTGGATGCATCCATCTTCAGCATCAGTCTCTTTGCATATGGTTTCCGGTGCCACCTTCTGTGTTTCTTGACGATGGACCATGCAACTTCGGCCACGGAGTACGGATAGCAGGAAACGACTCCATACTTGTCCTGAAACTCCTTATAGATTCTGTCTCTCAGTTTGAGCCTCCCTCTGATACTCTCCTCAAGGCACAGGTGGATTGCATTGTTGACCATTTCGCGGAAAGTTTCGAGGAGTTCTCGCATAAGGGGAGAAGGAACGTAGCGGAACTTTGCAGACTTTGTGGCCTTCAGTGACTTCGCCCATGGCCCACCATTCTCGACTGCGCCTGTCCGCGATGAAGACGCTGAAAGCAACCTATCTTTAGACGTCAGGCGTTCCGGCCCTTTAAGCTACGGCCAAGATGCGAACGAATCTGGAGGGGGTGGACTGAAAGTAAAGAGCTCTGCCCTAAGATACGAACGAGAGAAGTCCGTCCAATCTAACAGAATCTTTTTATCCGATGTTCAGGGCCTCGGAAAGGATTTCGTGAAGAGTGTATGCTCTCAAACCAGCAGCTCGCGGAACTGGTCAAGAAAGGCAAGGACCAGGCAAAGGAGACGAAGTTCACCCAGTCCGTCGAGGTAATGATTACTCTAAAGGAAGTAGACCCCAAGAAGACCGACCTGAACATCAACGAGATCGTCTATCTGCCGCACCCGACCTCGAAGCAGGCAAAGATCTGCTTCATAGGCTCCGGGGACCTCGCCGTCAGGGCCAAGGCTGCCAAGGTCGACCTCGTCATCGAACCACCACAGCTCGAGAACTACGGCGGAAGCAAGAGGGACGCCAAGAAGCTCGCCCGCGCCTACGATTTCTTCCTTGCTGACACCGCCCTGATGCCGAGAGTAGGCAAGGTCCTTGGCCAGGCTCTGGGCCCGAAGGGGAAGATACCTACCCCGGTCCCGCCCAACGCCTCCATCGAGGCCATGGCCAACAGGATGCGCACTGCGGTCAGGGTGAGGAGCAGGGGCTCCCTCGGAGTGATGGCCAAGGTCGGGGACTCCAAGCTGACCGAACAGCAGCTTGCCGAAAACATTCTATCCGCGATTACAGCCATCGTGAAGAAACTCCCTAACGGTGACAGGAACATCAAGACGGTGATGGTGAAGACGACGATGGGCAAGCCTGCCAAACAAGCGGTGGACTAAATGAGCGAAACAGTCCAGGTCCACAAGGTAAACCCGAAGAAGGCTGAGGTCGTCGACCGAGTCGCCGAGCTCGCCCAGAAGTACCCGGTACTCGCAGTCACCAACCTATCGAAGGTTCGGGCCAGCCAGCTCATGGCGGTCCGCAAAGCCCTGAGGGAGCACGCCGAAGTGTTCGTAGTGAAGAACACGCTCGCCATACTTGGCCTTCAGAAGGCGGGAATCAAAAACGCCGACCAGCTTCTCTCACATCTCACCGGGCAGAACGCGCTCATCTTCTCCACCTACGACCCGTTCAAACTCTTCCTGACGCTCGACAAGAACAAGGTCTACCTCCCAGCGAGAGCCGGGGACAAGGCCCCAGATGACATCATGGTCCCTGCCGGAAACACAAGCCTCCCGGCCGGCCCCATCCTCAGCGAGTTCAGGGAAGCGGGTATCCAAACCAAGATCGAAGGAGGGAGCATCTGGGTCAACAAGGACTCCGTCGCCGTGAAGAAGGGGGCGGAAATTACGCCCAAGCTTACCAGCCTCCTTTCAAAGCTCAACATCAAACCGATACGCGCGGGCCTCACCATAGCACTCGCCTACGAAAGCGGGCTGATCTACGCAGGGGAGCTCGTCGCCATCGACCTCGAGAAGTACAGGCAGAGCCTGCTCGAATCCTACTCCTCTGCGAGGGGCCTCGCCATCGTCATAGGCTACGTTACCAAGGAGACCGCTCCGGAGATCCTCGCTCGGGCATACCGGGAGGCAATGAGCCTCGCAGTGGAAGCTGGGTTCCTCACCAAGGAGACAGCCCCGTTGATATTGGGGAAGGCCGAGGCTGAGGCAGCGGCACTTACAGCGAAAGCTAAGGAAAAGGGCCTTACGGAATAAAAGAATCTGAAGCTATTTTAGCCGAAGAGTGAAGCGAGACCCTGTAGAGCCTCTTCTTCCTTCTTCTCCTCTTCCTTTGGCTTCTCTTCCGCCTTCGCAGCTGCTGCGGGTGCAGCGGACGCGGCCGGTGCGGCAGCCATTGTGGCCGCGTTCTTCA
>DATGVR010000048.1:0-11977 GCA_035300255.1 Nitrososphaerales archaeon | reverse complement strand
CCTACTTCTCCAGCTTCGCGGCGGCGGCTTCGACGGTCATCTTCCCGGCAAGAACCTGTCTCGCAAGGCCGTCGGCGTTAACGTCGGATTCCTTGGCGAACTTCTGCATGGCCGAGGCCCTCGCCGTCTCGACGATCATCCCTCTGATGCTCTTTAGTCTGAGGTCTTGATTGCCTTTGGTGAACCTCGATCGGATGGATTCGATGGCGCCCATGAGCTTGTCGATTCCTTCCCCTGAAAGGGCTGAAACCCTGAGGACAACCGGGGTGCGAGTGCTCCCCCTGAATAGTCCTAGAAGGCTTACCATCATTGTGTCTGCTCCCGCTAAGTCAGACTTGTTGACCACATAGACGTCTCCCACTTCCATCAGGCCCGCCTTGGAGACCTGGATATCGTCTCCTAGTCCGGGCATAAGCACCACAAGGACGGCGTGGGATACCCCGACCACCTCTATGTCAGATTGCCCGATGCCTACCGTTTCTAGTAGCAGCAGGTCGAACCCTGCAGCGTCCATCAGCCGAATGACTTGCGACGTGGCCCTAGACAGGCCTCCCGTCCAGCCCCTTGACGCCATACTCCTGATGAAGACGGCTTTGTCGGTCGAGTGTCCCGTCATCCTGATTCTGTCCCCGAGCAGGGCGCCCCCGGTGATCGGACTGGTCGGGTCGACGGCTATCACACCGACCTTCAGCCCTTTGCCTCGAAAGGATCCGATCAGCCTGTCCACCAAGGTGCTTTTCCCCGTCCCCGGAGGTCCTGTCACTCCGACAACGAACGCCCTCCCTGGGGGCCCGAGAAGGGCAAGAAGCTTTGAAGCGCGGACGGGGTCGTTTTCTGCCAGGGAAATCCCCTTCGCTAGGGCGACCCTGTCCCCTCTTCGCAGCTGTGAGGCGAGTTGTGAAAGTCGCAATGCTCTGGGCGTCCCGTCCGTCCAGCCTTTCTTATGGGTTGGAGGCATGATTTATTTCTCGGCTGTTGCGCCGTGGCCGCGTATTGCTTAGAGGAGGACGAGATACCTACTGGAAGAGGAAAGCTCGGGAAGCGGTCGAAAGGCGGGCTAAGTCCGGGTCGCTATATGACAAAAAGGCAGTCGATGATATACGGAAAGGAGTGAAGCAGTGGCAGGAGGAAGTCTACAAGGAATGGACTGAGAAGTTTCCTGAGGCACGCCAGGAATTCCAGACCGCCACCGGGATTCCAGTAAAGCCGCTATACACGCCCACAGACCTGGCAGATGCCGATTATTCCGACCAAGGATACCCAGGGGTCTTCCCGTATTTCAGGGGAGTACACCCGACCATGTATAGGGGGAGGCCCTGGACCATGAGGATGTTCTCTGGCTATGGGACGCCGGAGGATACCAACAAGAGACTGAAGCTTCTCTTGGAGCACGGCGAAACGGGGCTGAGCATCGCGTTCGATATGCCCACGCTTTACGGATATGATTGCGACCATCCTAGAGCCCACGGAGAGGTAGGAAGGTGCGGGGTCAACGTTTCTTCTTTGAAGGACATGCAGGTCATATTCGACGGGATTCCTTTAGAGAGAGTCAGTACCTCGATGACCATCAACGCGCCCGCCACCATCCTGACTTGCATGTACGCCGGGGTCGCGAAAAAACAGGGTGTCCCCCTGGCAAGATTGAGGGGGACAGTCCAGGCGGACATGCTCAAGGAATACATCGCTCAGAAGGAATGGGTCTATCCACCCGAGGCCCACCTCAGGCTCGTGAGGGACCTGATGGTTTTCTGCACAAAGGAGATGCCCCTCTGGAACTACATCAGCATAAGTGGCTACCACATACGTGAGGCAGGCTCGAGCGCTGCCCAGGAGCTAGCCTTCACCCTTGCGGATGGGTTCGGCTATGTCGAGCTCGGGCTCGAGGCGGGGTTGAAGGTGGAGCAGTTCGCCCCCAGGCTAAGCTTCTTCTTCAACTCGACCATGGACTTCTTTGAGGAGATAGCAAAATTCAGGGCCGCTCGCAGGATCTGGGCCAGGGTGCTGAGCGAGAAGTACGGAGTTAAGGACAAGAGGAGCCTGCTGATGAGATTCCACACGCAGACCTCAGGAGCGTCGCTTACCTGGCAACAGCCGCTCAACAACGTTGTGAGGACCGCCATCGAGGCCCTCGCTGCGGTTCTTGGCGGGACCCAGTCACTGCATACCAATTCATACGACGAAGCCTGGGCCCTCCCCACTGAACAGGCGGTTGAAGTGGCGCTCAGGACACAGCAAATCATCGCTGAAGAGACCGGGGTAACCAGCGTCATCGACCCGCTGGGGGGATCGTACTATCTGGAGTGGCTCACCGAACAAATGGAGGAGGAGGCCTACAAATATTTCGACAGAATTGAGTCAGCCGGCGGGCTACTCAAGGCAATCAAGACAGGCTATCTTCAGAAGGAAATCGCGGAAAACTCCTACAGACTCTCCAAGCGGATCGAAGAGGGTAAGGACTCCATCGTCGGCGTCAACAAATACTCGAAGGAGGAGAAGAAGCCGATAGAAACTCTGAAGATAAATTCCAGGGCACAAAGGAGTCAGGTGAAGAGGCTGCGTTCGATAAAGGACAGGAGGAACGAAGCGAAGGTGGAAATCGCGCTCGCGAAATTGGGGAAGGCGTTTGAAAACGAAGATGCAAACTCGATCTATCCCATGATGGACGCCGTGATGGAGTACGCGACCCTTGGGGAGATCGTCGATGCGGGGCGCAAAATCTTCGGGGTTTGGACCGAGCCGATGATACTCTGATAAGACCACTCACAGATTTCAGGCCAACGCGGGCCGTCCGACCAAGGTGGTAGCGGGCAAAGGTTAAGGCTACAGCCCAGCGAAGCCTGAATTGGATTGCCGAAGCAGATTGCCAAGACCGAAAGGAAGATTCGGGTGCTGGTGGCAAAGCCGGGGCTGGATGGGCACGACAGGGGAGCGTTGGTCCTCGCCAGAGCCTTCAGAGATGCTGGGATGGAGGTCATATACAGCGGGCTCCTGCCATCCCCTGAACAGGTGGCGCAGATGGCCATAGACGAGGACGTCGACGTTGTGGCGCTTTCGCTCCTCAATGGCGCTCACATGACCGCATTTCCCAAGGTCAAGCGTCTGCTGGAGAAGCGGGGGGGAGGAGACATAGTTGTCGTTGGGGGCGGGATAATCCCCGAAGAGGACAAACCAAAGCTGGTGAAACTTGGGATAACAGGTTTGTTCGGTCCCGGAAGTTCGTTTGCCGAAGTGGTGCAACACGTAAGAGAGAGGGTCAGCAAGGAACGCTGGAAGCGATGAGGACATGTTAGAACAGGACGAGTTCACGAGCCTTTCGAAAATGAACTTCGACGTGTCGGAAGAGCAGTCCCTGGTAATTGACCAGGTCGATAGAGTGTGCAGGGAGTTTAGGCCCATAGAAGACAGGTTTTACCTTGAGCACCGAGTGAACGACAAAGTAAGGTCGACCTTCGGGAAGGCCCGCCTCTTGGGCCTCCCAGTTTCGAGGAAGTATGGGGACGGGCAGGGGGCAGACGTAGTGACCTATGCCCTGGCGATAGAAAGGATCGGAAGAGAGGGGACTGGGCCGAGGACGTTCTTCTCAGTCCACATGGCTCTGGGTGAGATGACAGTTCAACGTTGGGGAAACGAGGAACAGAAGGAACGAATACTTACCCCTGCCACCAGAGGGGATTGCATCCTCGCGTTCGGGCTGACGGAGCCGAGTGCCGGAAGCGACCCGGCGGCCCTCACCTCGTACTTCGAGGAGAAGGAGGGGAAGTTCCTCCTCACCGGCCAGAAGATGTGGATCTCCCTCGGTTCCACTGCGAAGTACGTCCTCGTTTTCGCTTATCCAAAGGGGAAGCGCGAGGGCATGTGCAGCTTTCTCGTTGATACGGACAGCTCAGGGTTCAAGGCCGAATTGATCCAGCACAAGCTTGGACTTCCCACGGCGGACACGTCGACTCTCTACCTGGAGAACGTCGAGGTCCCCAAGGAGGACATGCTCGGACCAAGGGGGAAAGGCATGGCTGTCGCTCTTTCAGGGCTCATGAACGGAAGGCTTAGCGTGGCGGCCGGGTGCGTCGGAGTCATGCAAGACTGTCTCGACGAGGCTGTCAGGTACTCGGGGGTCAGGTTCCAGCACGGCAAACTAATCGGCAAACATCAGCTGGTGCAGAGGCACATTGGTCTCATCTCCACCAACTTGGAGGCGGCGAGGCTCCTCGTGCTGAACGCCGCGGTCATCAAACAGAAGTACGAACAGGACCCCACAAACAGCGAATTAAGGGAGGCCACCGATATCGCAATCACAAAAGCGAAGTACTTCGCCGCGAACGCGTCATTCGACGCGGCCAACAGAGCCGTGCAGGTCTTCGGAGCCAACGGCTATTCCCTCGAGAACAGGCCGGCAAGACATCTGGTAGATACCAGAGTGACGATGATCTACGAGGGAGCGAACGAGATCATGGAGCAGAAGATCGCGCTCGGCTCCCTAGGGAAGGGCTTCGAAGCCTATTCGTGACGGGACGTCTGGTGGTCCGGTTGAAACAAAGGTCGGTTCTGGCGGTTGTATTGTTGGGTGTAATCGTTTTAGCATCCTTCTCTTTCTACGGGGTATACTACTCAAGGCCCTCATGCCAGGTCCTTCCGGGTGGGAGTATAGCAATGAGTCAGACCACGAAGGTCCAATTTGGGGCAGTTACAGAATACAAGCTCCCGGGCCCCGACCGATGGCCTGATGCAGTTACAACAGCTCCGGACGGCTCGGTCTGGTTCACGGAACGAGAAGTTCCAGGGGTTGCCCACTTCTTCCCCAACAACGGAACTATGGTCGAATATGCGTGGTCAGGCTACGCTCCCCCGAAACCTCCGGGCTGCGATCCTATTGTTGTCGCCTCAGGGATTGCCTTGTGGAACGGGCGTGTCTGGGCATCGGACGAGTACGGCAATTTGGTTGTCGGAATCAGTCCTAGCGGGGCTCAAACTGTGATTGTCAACACGACAGGCAGAATTGCAAATCCTTTCCTGCTCGCGGTTGGTCCTGATGGCTCACTCTGGTTCACTTCCTCCAACACGCCTCCAAGACTCGGGAGAATCGCCCCTGATATGACACTGACGATTATCAATCTGGCCGGGCTGGCCCACGACGAACCGTTTCAGCTCAATTTCGTTAATTCATCGCTCGCCTATCTATCGACCCTAAACGAGTTCCCCAACTCCACAACTCATGTCTGTATCTGCAACGGTCACATCTATGCGTTCGATCCTTCATCGCCTTCGACGACGATCTCACCCGCTCGTGTGGGCGGAGATTACGAACTCGTGCTACCAACAAGCGTTCATTACTCAGACGGGAGCCTTTGGGTGGCGCAACATGGTGCTTCGAACATCGTTCGGTACGACTTGGCCACAAAATCTTGGACAAAATACCCCACATCCACGGTGCCATGGTCTGGGACGACTCTTCCGCTCGTTATCGATGGGAACCAGGGGAGCATCTGGTTCAACGAACACTACGCCAATAAGATTTCACTGCTGAATCCGGCGTCAAGCACGCTAACGGAGTACAGCGAGTCGAACCCGCCTGCGTCGAACTACACCGACATACAAAATGACCTCTCCATCGCAGCCAAAGGCGGGGGTCTCTGGTTCACATCGCTGTCGGGCAATTATCTGGGGTTCGTAAACTCTAGCTACGACCCGGGTATTCGTATCAACGTTTTTGGAACGAATGCAGCTACTATCGCTCCTGGTGGGAGCGCTTCATTTACTGTGAGTGTTACAGGGAACTGGTCCGGACCCATGGCGGTTACTGCCTCAGATTCGGAGGTCTCTTCATCAAAACCGAATTTGATTCAAATCATCCCGAGTGTTTCCGTCATTCCAGTTGGGCGAACCCCCTACAGCCTAGGATTGAGGATTGTCGTCGACCAGAAGATCCAAGCGGGAAGCTACACAGCCGCTGTTACTTTGACGAATGGCGGGATCCAGCAGACCGCATACTTTTTCGTTGTCGTGAAGTAGGAGGCTACTCTTCCTCGTGTTGGTGCGATAACATGTGGTGGTATTCTTCAACTTCGTACACGCTGGTCAGGGCCCTCTGAACCACTTCGTTGAGGGCCGGGTGAATGTACATCGAGCGCCTTAGGTCCCGGGGCCCCTGGTCCCCTGTGTACATGGCGTTGACGAGTTCCTGGATCAGCATTGAGGCGTAAGGGCCTGCGATGTGGGCGCCCAATATTCGCTCGGTCTGTTTTTCCAGAATCACCTTGACGAAATAATCCTTGGCGGCCATCGCCTCCCCCTTGGCCGTGTCTTCGTATTTGTAGAAACCAATCAGGACGCCTTGCCTTCCGAACTTCTCCATAGCTTCATTTTCCTTCATCCCTACCCCTGCCGCTTCCGGATAAGTGAAGACAGCGTGGGGGACAGCGTGGTAGTCCACTTTGACTTTCTGCTTAAGGACGGCATTGTAGTAAACGACCTCCGATTCGTAGTTGGCGACGTGTTTGAACATGAACCGCCCGTCCGCGTCTCCTATCGCCCATATCCCGGGCTGGGACGTCTGGAGATACTCGTCCACCTTGATCCAACCGTGTTCGTCTGTCTCGACTCCTCCTCTTTCGGGGTGAAGGATCCCGCTGGTGGGACCTCGGCCCGTCGCGACCAAGATTTCCTCTGCCGCAATCTCTTCAGTCTTTCCAGACTTCCTGTCTGAAGCGACCAACCTCTTCAGACCCCCCGAAGTCCTTGCCTCGCGGACCTCCTTGTTAGTAAGAATCGTCATGTGGCGACCCAGCTCCCGCCTGAGCACTTCGGACACTTCTGGCTCTTCCTCGGGGATGAACTGAGGGTTGCGGCCGACGATTGTCACCCGTGAACCCATCGCGGCAAGGAAGTGGCCCAGCTCTGCCGCAATGTATCCCCCGCCTACGATGGCTACGCTCTTGGGAAGTTTCTTGAGCTTCAGAGCTTCGTCGCTGGTAAGGAAACCAGCCTCTGCCAAGCCTTTGACCGGTGGTATGATTGTTTGAGACCCGATGCAGAGAAAAATCAGCTTCGATGTTATTGTCCCGCCACCCACCTTCAATGTGTAGGGCGAGACGAACTCAGCGGGCTCATGAAAATAGTCGATGTTCTCAGAAGACGAAAGCCCACGCCTTATGGAGTCGATGTCTTTGTCGATGAGTGACCTCATCCTCGTCATTATTTGGGCGAAGTCGATGGATGCGATCTCTGTTGCGATGCCGAACTCGCGCGCCTTCTCAGTGAGCCTCACAAGCTCAGCGGGATAGAGGAGGATTTTGGAGGGGATGCATCCCCGTGTTAGACAGATGCCTCCGGGTTCGTCCTTGTCGATTACAGCTATCTTCATGTTCGGATTATCCCTGAACATTGGGTCGACGATGTTCATCGCAGAGCCCGTCCCTATGACGATCAGGTCGTAACTCTTCATGTTCCCTCCTTGGCCCGACCCTTCTATAAACAACTGTGGCTCAGCCCAAGATGGCAAGGCCGAGGAGGAAGGCTGCCACTGCGAGGACGGTGGCGACCACCCCCTTCAGAACCGACTCGAGCCTTGATACTACTAGAGAGTGAGCATTGCCTGGCTCTTTCTTCATGACCTTGTAGGGTCTGGAGGCGTTTATCTCGATGAAAGCGGTGAAGAATCCGAACAATCCCCCGGCCAAAGATGTCAGGTTAATCATGTCGGTTTGGACGACGAAGCCCGCTATCACCGGGAGGAACCCCCAGGAGAAGGCGAACCAAGCGTCTGTGTGAAACCTCCCGCCGAAGAGCTCAAGGTTGTACGCGAGGAGGAAGAAGAGCTCGGCGATCCCCACAGTCAGGAGGAGAGGGGCGAAGGTCAGGGCATAGTAAAGGCCGAGGGCCAGCGCGGGGACGAGACCAGCCAGAGCGAGGGTGATAAGCTGCCGTTTCGAAAGGAAGTTCCCCCAGGGCTTGTTTGGAGCTAATGCGTCTAGAGAATGGGCGGAAATGCCGACAGCGAGCAAGTAGACCGCTGCCATCCCCGCCATCCTGTCAAAATGCACCGGGTGCGCAAGAAGCGAACCGATTAGAACGTAGCTCGCATTCATGAGAGAGTATGGGAAAAAGCTAAGCCCTACGATGAGTCTGAATCGCCGGGGACCGAATCTTGGGACCCACCATTCGTTCTTCCGAGTCTCCTCATGGCCAGCCAAACATCGGAGAGCAGGCACCGTCTATTTTTGACCATTTCTAGTTCGGGGACATGAATAAGGGGTTGCTCTGTACGCGAGTGAATGTGAAGCGTGTGGACGACGATAAGAAGTTGATTGCGCTTGAGCTTTTCAGAGGACTGGCAAAATCATACGACCGGACCGTGGACTTCGCGACACTTTTCCAAGATCGGTTCTGGAAAAACTGGGTGGGGCAATGGACTCAGGCCCGGGAGGGGGAGGTGGTTCTGGACATTGGTTGCGGGACTTTGCTCTTTGAGGAGCGCATGGCGAGTCGGGGGTACAGTTTCGTTGGCCTCGACTTGACGGAGAAGATGGTCAGAATAGGCAATTCTAAGGGGCTTCCTGGGGTTCGTCTGCTCGTAAATGGGGATGCGGAGAACCTTCCCTTTTCGGACGAGTCCTTCAGCTCGGTTATCAGTTGTTATGTCGCGAAATACGTCGACCTCGAGAAGTTCGCCGAAGAAATTGCACGAGTCACGAAACCGGGGGCAATGGCAATCCTGTATGACTTCGTTCGGCCGAGAGGCCCGTTAGCTCCCTTTCTAGAGCTGTATGTCCGAGGAGGAATGGGAGCCGTCGGTGCGCTCCTTGGACTCGCCAGAAAAGATGCCGCATTCACTTTCAGCAACATTCCAGGAATCGTGGACGATTCCACATGGGATTCAAGGATTGCACCCATAATGGATTCGAAGGGTTTCCGGACGCTCGACCTGCGACGCCTTACCGGCGGCATCGTATGCGCCTATGCAGGTGCGAAACGGGCATGATGGAAATTGAGCAGTTACCTGTTTGGAGCGGCGAAGGCCCTTAAACGGCCTTCAAACGGCTTACACGAGGACGAACCAATCTTCAGGCCCAACCCTGATCTACTTCGCCAAGAGCGTCCGGGTATACGTATCTGGTCTGCTTAGCATCATCAT
Organism: Nitrososphaerales archaeon; assembly: GCA_035300255.1. GTDB lineage: Archaea > Thermoproteota > Nitrososphaeria > Nitrososphaerales > Gagatemarchaeaceae > UBA183. The sequence continues at coordinate 2,850 of DATGVR010000048.1, read as the reverse complement.
ACCCTTCTATCTTGGGACCCTCGGCTACGGGCTCTACTTCCAAGGATTGGTGCTGGTTGCCATCCTTGCGGGGAACGCCATTTCAAACGTGAGTGTTACGTACCTTCAAGCGTCCCTTGGAAACAGCCAACTTCTCCAGATTTTCAGTATCCTGATGATCGTCTCAGGCGTGATTCTGACCTTTAGCACTTCCTTGACCATCATCATTTTGGCATGCGTTATTGGTAACATAAGCAGCACCGGAACCGAAGCCGGCCCATTTCAATCCATCGAGGCTGGAGTGCTGCCGGACCTGGCACCTGCAGGCTCCGCTGTGAAGGTCTTTGGCCGGTACAACCTGATAGGGTACTCTGCTGCGGCCGTGGGTCAGCTAACTTCCTCTGTGCCCGGTCTCGTCGGCAATACGCACATTTCGTTTCAGGTGATTTTCGTCGCCTTCGCGATTGTCGGCTCACTCCTCCTGATTGTCTACACCAGGCTCGGAGCGCTCGAGGGTGGATTCGCGACTAGGCCTGGCTTGGGGAATCTCGACGGACAAGCTCGCAATGATGTCCTGAGCCTTTCAGGGCTGTTTGCCGCCGATGCTTTCGGCGGAGTCTTCGTCTCGACCTACCTCCTCTCGATCTGGTTCCATGTGACCTACGGTCTGGAGCTGACAACCCTTGGACCCCTTTTCTTCATCGCAAGCGTTGTAGCCGCAGCTTCGACGTACGCTGCAGCGGCGATCGCAGAAAGAATCGGTAATCTGAGGACCATGGTCTACACGCACCTGATTTCGAGTACTCTTCTGATTTTGATGGCGGTAGCAGGGTCACTCATTTTGGCCACGGCGTTTCTCTTCCTCAGGCAGAGCCTGTCCCAGATGGACGTCCCCACAAGGCAGGCCTTGATGACAGAGATGTTTCAGAGAGAAGCGCGGGTACAGGCATACGCCGTGACGAACACGTTCAGGGGCGTGGGGTCGTTCCTGGGAGGCCCGGTAGCTGCGGGAATTCTCGGTGTCGGTTTCGTCTCTGGTCTTCTTTATACCGGCGGGGGGTCGAAGATCCTCTACGACTTGGCGACCTTCGCAAAGTATCGTCGAAGGCACCGCTAGCCTTTCGTTTAATTGTAGAGATTCGAAACGCCGGCTAGACGCCCTTTAGATACCCGTTGGTTTGGAGCCATTCGGCATGGGCCCTGATGTATCTCCAGAGGATGTCGGCCTTGTTGTTGTCGAAGTCCCAGGGCGCAATTAGGACGATGTCTCCTTCACGAATCCACATCCTACGCTTCAGTTTGCCTCTGATCCTACTTTGGCGGGTGACGCCGTCGGCGCACTTCACTATCACCAGGTCGCCGCCAGTCATCTTGATCGCCTTGCCAAGTATCTCTCCCTGCTGAGGCATGACAAGCTCTTTCAGGTTCGCCTCGCTCAGAACCTTTCTCTTACCCAATCAGATCCATCGGACGCTTAGATTAGGGCAATATTAAGGGCTCGGCCGCAGATTGAAGATTACTTTCAGAACAGTCTGTCGTCTGCCATTGGAAAACATGTGAGTCTTCATAAGTCCGCACGGAAGTTTAGTCAATCGTGCTTCGAGCCTTCAAGTTTCGAATCTATCCCAAGCCCGAACAGGAGATGCGGCTCAATCGCTCCTTGTTCCTACTTTGCAAGTTGTACAACGACTTGAAAGCCGAAGAGATGAGAAGATATACGGTAGAACACAAATCTACGTCACTTACCATGTTCAGAACGTTCGCCCTTTCAATACGCAAACGAGAAACATCCCAAACCGTCCACAGCCAAGTAGTCCAGAACGTAGGGGACAGGATTTACATGTCCTTTCGAAACTTCTTCGAAGGCCGCGCGAAATTCCCCAGGTGGAAGAAGCATTTTCGTTACACATCATTGACCAGGACTCAATCCGGGTTCAACCTCGACCCTCATAGAGGGCTCCGACTTTCTAGGATTGGCTACGTCCGAATTTTCGTTCACCGACCTCTAAAGGGAGAAGTGAAGCGTCTCAGCGTTAAGCGCGAAGCTGACGGCTGGTATGCCACCTTCGTTTGTGAATTGAATCCACCGGCAATGATTCCTCCGGCAGACATCGACTCGAACAGGATCCGTGGAGCGGACTTGGGACTCAATAAGTTCGCAGTTCTTGATGATGCCACAGATTTCGAACACCCAAGGTTCATGAAAGAATCAGAGGAGAGGATGAAGGACCTTCAGAGACACTCTGCTCGGAAGCGTAAAGGATCTAAGCGTCGACGTGACCTCGGGAGGCGGCTCGCCAGGCTTCACCTGCATGTTAGACGACAGCGACAAGACTTCCAAAACAAATTGATTCATGAGATATTCAAGGAGGTCGAAGTACTTGTGCTCGAGAGATTGGACATAAGGCGCATGAAAAGGAACCACAACCTAGCCAAGGCAATCTCCGACGCCGCTTGGGGTATGTTCGCCCGAAAGGCAGTGTCCAAAGCAGAATCTCTGGGGAAGTATTGCATTTTCGTCGACCCTTGGGGCACGAGCCAGTTTTGCCACAATTGTCTGAACTGGGTTCCCAAGAGCCTCGGCAAAAGGGAACACAGCTGCGATAATTGCGGCGTAATTGTTTCCAGGGACCTCAATTCAGCACTTCTCATAAGAAGGCTTGGCATCCTCAGCAGCCCGACCCCGGACGGGGGCTTGTCACTCGCGGAGCAAAGGCCTCTACCCTCCCTTAGGGAGATGGCAAGCCTGAGCTATGAGGCGGGAAGCCGTCTGCCATAGCAGGCGGAGGATGTCACCTGTATCGCCGGAACCGTCGAGGATTACCTCTTTGTCGCTCCCGATTGCCGTGGCGCCACGGCCTGGGGCCTTGA
>DATGVR010000047.1:0-2987 GCA_035300255.1 Nitrososphaerales archaeon | reverse complement strand
CGCGTCGTATCCTCTTAACGTCGCGGTCAACGAAGAAACGGGTAGATGGATCGCGGGATACTTCAGGAAGCGGGGCGTGGACGTGCTGACTGATACACAGGTCATCGCCTTCGTCGGGAGAGATGGGGCGGTTGGGGCGGTGCGGACGAGCCGTGGGGAACTGCCCGCCGACCTAGTCGCGGTCGGAGTTGGGATAGCCCCAAACATCGAGCTGGCCCAGGAGGCTGGGCTGAAGGTGGACAGAGGAATCGTGGTGGACGAGTACCTTCAGACGGATTCAGAGGGAATATACGCCGCTGGGGACGTGGCGCGCTTCTACAGCCCTATATTCGAGAGGCATCTTAGGGTCGAGCACTACGACGTGGCCGCGAAGCAGGGGATGACTGCTGGAGCCAACATGGCCGGTGAGCGCAAACCCTTCGCAGAGCTCCCCTTCTTCTTCTCCTTCATGTTCGACCTGAAGATAAACGCGTACGGAGACCTCGGCAAGAAGACGAGAATAGTGAGTCGGGGGTCGGTGGGAGCGGAGAAGGGATTCTTCCAGCTCTACTTCGACGATGGTGTGCTCAATGGATTCCTTTCAGTCAACCACCCGTCCCAGGAGGTCAACGAACTCAAGAGAGTCATCTTGTCTCGCAGAAGTTTCCCCAACATCTCCCTTTTCGAAGACGAATCATGGAGTCTCGGGGCTTTGATTCCAGCGTAGCTCGCGCCGCATGCGTACTCGACCGAGGGCGTCTTTCCCCAGATGCCGTCAACCAACTGAGACCGGGCCAGACGGAGCCGTCCCGTTGTGCCCCTTTTCTCGGACCGAGCGGAGGGTCCCCGCGGGTAAAATTACGAACGAGGAATACCATAGGGTGAATCTCAGATACCCTATCGGAGTCATCGTCCAGAAAATCGGCAATGCCGAGACGATGAATATCGCGCCAACGATGGCCTGGGCTTTCATCACCCGCCTGAATCTCCGCAGCACGAGAGGGTGGAGGCGAAGATGACCTCGGTCGGAACCAGTCCTCCGTTCTTCTTTCACAACCATCAAAGCTAGGGCAGCAAGGAGGAGGAACATTACGCCCACGTCGAGAGCGTACGCTATCGATTCAGAGTTCAGCAGGTCCAAGCTGTCAACCGACACCGACACTAAGTTGAAGAAAAGATACGGTTCGAGGGCGACGCAGAAGAGGAGGAGGAGGTTCAGGAGAAGCGCGAAAGGTACCTCCACCGGAAGGACGGTCATCGTCCTTGAGTAACCCACCCAAGTCATCACGAGTATCAGGAAGCTGAACCCGAATAGGAGAATGTTGACTGCTAGGTCTTGACCTGTCTGCGGTACTCTCCCAATGAGGAACACAGAGCCTATCGAAAGGGCAAGCCCAAAAACGAGATCCGAGAGCGATTCTATTCGAATTTTCGTCCGCAGAAGCGGAGCGGCAGAGTCGTGTTCCGCCAACGTGCGGTCTCGAACCACTTTGGGCGCTGTCTCTCTATTTACGTGATTCTCATCTGGCCGGGGCGATCCCGCGAGGGTGCGATCTCCCTCCCCGCTATTTCCTCTCACAAGGCTTATAGCACGAGTGGGCTCCATTCGCCGAACCCATTGGAACAGCCGAAGTTGGATGCCGACGCTGCCAACTTCAGATTGACCATCATAACCAGCCTCCTCCTCGGTGCTACCATGATCTCCCTTTCCCTAGACGTATCCATAATCAGACAGAGTGCAGCGACGGGGCTGATGGGGCCACTGAATGGTTGTTGGCCGTATCGATTGCGCTGATGCTCTTCTCCACGCTTATCATGCTCTTCATGTCCTACGTGACTCTGGTGACGATGTACCTTGCCCCCTTCATCCAAAACGAGAAATTCAGAATGATCGCCCGGGTCAGAAATTATGTCGGGATTTCATCGGTTCTCATTATTACAGCCTTTGGGTCCAGCTTTCTCGTGAGCCTGGGGTTATCCTCACCTTGGTCTTGGCTTCTCGGCGGCATCGGATACGGGAGTGGTATCTTATGGGCGCTGTTGAGAGGCTACTATCTAGCCAAGTTTTGGGGTTCCAGGCCCCAACAGTCCCAGACCTGATCGCCGGTCGGGCCGACCCGCCGACCAGTCCCTGAAGTGAGGCCTCCGTCACGCTTAGGGAAATTGCTTGCCATCGCCGCTCACAGAAGTACGGCCAAATCCCGGACGTGCAATTCCCAAATGGTTTTATCTCTTGAGGAGGTCAGCAAAACAAGTAGGCCATTTTTGGATAAGGTTGGTCGGCAAAATTGATCCAAGCTATGAGATCCTACAGCCCAACTTTTGCACGGCAAAGATTCCTGTTTTATCTCAGACGATTCCTAATCCCACGTGTGAAGGGGTTTCCCACTTGGGAGAAACAGGACTCGAGTTCAGATAAGTGCGGTCGCCGGGATTTGAACCCGGGTGTCTGTTCCGACTGCTCGAATTACCAGCGTGGCAGGCCTGCACACAAGGGTTTGATGTCCTGGACCAGGCTTTCCTCTCTGTGAGATCTAGACGACGACCGCGCGAGCATTCAGCGCCTGCGAGGCGAATAAAAATCTTGGCTAGGCGACCTTCGTTCCGAGCGGCATCTCCCTGTCTGGCTTCAGGAGGGCGATGTCTTTCTCGTCGAAGGCGGCGAGCATCATGCACTCCGAAGTCACTCCCGCTACCGACTTGGGTTGGAGATTCACCACGACGACGACCTGCCTTCCTAGGAGCTGAGTCCTTGTATAGTGTGACTTGACCCCACCGACACACTGCTTCACCCCCAGCGGGCCGAAGTCAATCTTCAGCTTGTACATCGGGTTTCTCGCCTGAGGAATGTCGTCAATCTCGATAATCTTGCCAACTCTCATTTCGACCTTGCTGAATTCAGCGAATGAAAGGGACACTACACGAAGCTTGTGGCGCTCGCCAAATAAGGCTTAAAGGCGCAAAAGGCCCGAGCCGAGAAAGAGCGGGCCGGTCGTCTAGTCTGGTAG
>DATGVR010000046.1:0-5369 GCA_035300255.1 Nitrososphaerales archaeon | reverse complement strand
GGCCGCGCCCCGGTCGTAGGGCTCTACACTCCTCTGACCGTTTCGATAGCGACCAACCCGCTGAGTCCACAAGAGGGCAAGAATTTCACGATAAACATCAGAATTACAAATCCGTCCGGGGTCCCAGTGTCCAACGTGCTGTTCACCCTCCCAGTCCCAAGCGGCCTGGTCCTCTCCCATCTGCAGAACGCGCAGGCTTCCGGCGGCACCCTTACAGTCTCGTCAGCGTCCCTTTCCCCGCACTCACAAATCGATGCAAGCGCGGCGGCCGTGGCCACCTCAGGGATCCTCGTCCCCTTTGACAAAGGCGAACTGACTTTCAGCTATTCCGGGGTGACCTTAAACGGAATCACCCCGTCCAAAGGAATCGCGGTCGGGGAGGACGTGACCACGCGGTATCTTATCCCCACAGCCTTCATCCTGCTTGTACTCTTGATGGTGGCTTTCTACGTGAGGAGAAAGGCCGCGCCTAGCGCTCCCGCTCCCCAGAAGTGAATTCTTCGAAAGCGGCTTTGGCCGCCGGATATGGCATCTGCACCGGCGGATGCTTGAAGCAGAATGCAGACACGCTGACCAACTGACCTCCAACTTTCCTGTCCAGTGCGACCCTTGCTCCCCTGATGGCGTCGACCATCACTCCGCCGCTGTCGTAGGCGTCGATCACGTGAAGCTTCACGTCGACCTTCACGACACTTCCGCCGAAGTACCGTCCCTTCAACCAGATATAACAAACCTTGTCGTTCTCGAGGAACGGGACGTAGTCGCTCGGACCTATCCTCGTCGGCACCTCGTACGGGGACATGGCCCGGACTGCGCTTGTCTTGCTCTCCCTCTTGTCCTTCAGCCTGCTTTCTTCCAGCATGTTCAGGAAGTCGGTGTCCCCCCCGATGTTGAGCTGGTATGTCTCGTCTACCTTGACCCCCCTATCGATTGCCATCTTCACGAGCGTTTTGTGAAGTACAGTCGCCCCAATTTGGCTCATCACATCGTCCCCTGCGACGGGGAGGCCAGCCTTTTCAAATCGAGCTGCCCACACAGGGTCGGAAGCGATGAACACTGGAATTGCGTTGATTAAGGCGACTCCCGCCGCCAAGGCGGCCTCCGCGTAGTTCCAAGATGCCTCGGTGCTCCCGACCGGCAGGTAGTTCACTAGAATCTCAGCTCCGCTGTCCTTCAGTTCCTGTGCTACGTCCTGCGCCGGTTGCGTTGAAACGCTCACAACATCTTTCAGGTACTTCCCTATTCCGTCGAGGACTGGCCCCTTCTTCACCTGGACCCCAAGCTTTGGGACCTCGACGATTTTGACCGTGTTGTTGGGGGGCCGGAATATTGCCTGAGAGAGGTCTTTGCCTACCTTCCGCGAATTTACATCAAAGGCCGCGACGAACTCGATGTCCTTGGGCGTGTACCCGCCGAGATCCCAATAGGTCAATCCGTCGTCCGGGCCTTTCTTGGAGTAATACTGGATGCCCTGCACGAGAGCCGACGCGCAGTTGCCGACGCCGGCTATTGCCACTTTGATCTTTCGCAATCTTGGCTCTGACGGCCATCTGCCTCGGCGTTAAAATGATTTAGGCCAAAGCACGACAGAATCCTAATAATCAGACAGCCAAACGAGCGCGGCGATGGAAGAGAGGTCGGCCGGGGCCGTCGTCTTTCGTGAATCGGATGGCAGCCGGATGTACCTGCTACTGCAGAACGCAGGGCGTTGGGATTTTCCCAAAGGTGGCGTTGAAAAAGGGGAGAGCGAATTGCAGACTGTCCTCAGAGAGGTAAAGGAGGAGACCGGGTTGAACGACGTCAAGATCGTCCATGGATTCAGGAAAGTGATAGAATATTTCTACAGGCGAAACGGCAAGAACGTCCACAAGCAAGTGGTCTACCTTTTGGCGGCCACTGATGACGAGAAAGTCAAGATCTCATCGGAGCATCAGGGGTACGGGTGGTTCGAGTATCGCGAGGCCCTGGACAAGGCGTCTTACGACAACTCGAAGGTCACGCTGGCGGAAGCGGAGAAGTTCGTCGGGCACTCAGCCTAGAAGTCCACTAGGGGGTGGCGCGCAGTGAGCCTGACCACCTTGATGTAGTGGTATCCTGGCTCGTCGGTCCTCTTCACGTATGTCGTCTCCGTAATCTTGTCGTAGGAGTACCTAAGGAATCCAGATGGCTCTTCCTTTACACGCGTGTAGAAGAAAATCGAAGCCTCCTCGTAGTCGTCTATCCTCGCGAAGGTCCCGACAACCCACTCGTCCCCATCCTTGAAGGCAAAGAGTGGGAGAGGCGGTTCTTCGAAGAGAGTCTTGTAGGCACCAACCTTCACGAGACTTGGTATGTTCTCGACCTCCACCGACATGAACTTGTCGGGGAATTCCATCTTTTCACCCAGTGGCTTTGGCATCTTCTGAACCCTGATGACCGGCGCGTAAAGGTACGAGGCATTGCTCGCTGAGTTGACGAGTTGCACCTCTTCTCCTTCCCCAGTGATCCTGTAGGCAAGGAACTCATCGACCTGTCCGTTGTCAAAGTAATAGAAAATCGGGGTCCCCATGAACAGGTCTGCCTGGGCCGCAATTCTCGTGAACTTCCCATGTTTGAATGCAAACAGAGGGAAGGGTGCCCTTTCCAGGGCGCACGACAGCCTCCCGAGCTCGACGAGCGATTCGAGGCCTACATAGCAGGCGCCCCCGATCCTCTGCTCCTCCTTCTTGGGCATCGATTGCCCGCCGCCTTTCTGTTGGTTATAAGCTTGAACGAGGACAAACCGATATTTCCGACTAAAAGCCCAGCGATTGATGTGCCTGCCGTGAGCGAGTGGAGGAGCGAAACAACAAGCGACCTCGCCGATGCTAGGCGGAGATTGGAGTCACTGCTCGACAATGTATCCGGGGAGCCCTCTGCGGAACAGCTCCGGTCAATCTGGAGGGCTTATCTCGACGTCGAGAAGAGCATCGCCTTCATCAAATTCGAGCTGGACGAGGAGAACCCTGGGGTCTTCGTGAAGCTAAAGCCCTACGCCATCCCGGACGAAAGGCAGGCGTTGCAGTTCGCTCTTCGGAACTTGAGGAAAGGAGCGGACAGTTTCAGGTTAGGGGAATTTAGACAAGCGCTGAAGGAACTCAGAGAGGGAAGAAACTACCTCAGGGCACTCCTCAGAGAGAAACGACTGCAGCGGACCAGGAAGGCCCGCTCAGCCTAGATTATTCTTTCTTCTTCTTGGCGCGTGGTTTCTTTGCCGCGGCCTTCTTCGGCTTCGCTGCCTTCTGTTCCGTTGCTGCTTCTTTGGTGGGCGGTTCCTCCGCAATTTCAGTGGGGGCCTCAGGTTCAGCTTCCTCCGTAGCCTTCTTGGGTCCTTTCTCCTCCTCTTCTTCCTCTCCCAGCTCTATCTCCTGTATGGTGAGTTCTTTCCCCGAAACGAAAACCCGGTACTTTTTCCGGACACCGTTCATGTACAGGAACCTCTTGATGTAGGTCTTGACATGCCTGGGCTTCACCCCTGCTCTGACGCTCGCGTCTTCGAACTCTATCTCGTCCCCTGACAAAGAGGGCTTCGAGCCCACTCTCGGCTCCAGAAAAGCGGCCAACTCGTCCCCCTTATTCTTCAACGTGCCAAGCGCGACCTTCAAGCTGACATCCCCATCGGTGCCATCGGTTATAATTGTTGCCGCTATCTGCCGTGCCTTCTCCTACGTTTCTGGTACGTTCTGATTGCCCTGAGCAGGTCGATGAATCGGAAGGCCGGCCAGAAGACGTCTACGAAGACAAGTTCGGAATATGCTCCCTGCCAGAGAAGGAAGCCGCTCATCCTCTCCTCTCCGGAAGTCCTTATGATAAGGTCAGGTTCCTGGTTGGGAAGGTAAGACGTGTAGAGCCTTGCAGAGACTGTGTCCTCGCCTATCGAATCGGGATCCAACTTCCCGCTCCTGACGTCTTGGGCCACCGACCTCACCATGTCAGTTATCTCGGCCCTTCCCCCGTAGGCGACTGCGATGTTGAGATAATGGTCGCTATATCCCGCCGTCTTTTTCTCGATAGCATGAAGCAGGTCGTTGATAGAATCTGGAAGCAGGCCTAGCTGACCTATCGCCCTTACGTTCACCTTGTACCTCTCGATTCTCTCGTCGTTGAGGAGTCTTTCGAGCCTGGCTTCGATGAGCTCGAAGAGCTGCTTCAATTCCTCGGGGGTCCTGTCAAGGTTTTCGGTTGACAGGACATACAACGTTACAGTTTTGATTCCGAGTTCGTGGCACCAATCCAGGAGCTCCTCGGCCCTGTTCGCCCCCTCTTCGTGACCGAGGCCCTGAGCCACCCCTTGGTTTGACGCCCACCTTCGGTTGCCGTCGAGGATTATCCCGATATGGCTCGGGACGCCTCCCTCTTCGATCTGGGCTTTGAGTCTCCCTTCGTACAGACGGTATACGCCTAGGATTCTGAGAGCTGACTCTAACATGGACTACTCGTTTTCGGGGGTTCCCCTCGTCCGGACGCGAGGGTAAATCGCGGTGGTAACGGCAAAGATGGCTGCCAGCCCTATCAGGACTGCTGAGATTAGGAGGAATGAAGACACGGCTGTGCCACTAACAAGGAAATCGGAAAAGGTCCTGAGCGGGAAGTAAAGTATCGCCAGCATGATTAGGACGAAGCCGTCTCGCCTCCACCTTGCACTGTCCCTTGCGACGTGCGAAAGCAGAGCACCGGTTGCATAGATTGCAATTCCTATCCACACCAGGGTCAAGCTTCCACCAATCAGGTAGCCGATGAGTGTCGCTCCGTAGACGAGGATGGCCCCAGGGTTCGCAGCTATCGCATTCACCGCTGTCGAGTCGCTTAACATCGCGTTGTAACCCGTAAAAATCCCGACCAGTGCCACCAATACGGCTGCCATCATCGAGAAGAGGCGTATGTACCCGGTCGGCCCCCGTTTGAGGAGGCCTGCGACAGTCCTGTCGACGCTGAAACCCCTAATCAGGAAGGCTCCGCCCAAAATGAGAAGGGTTGCCAGTTGTGCCTCGAAGACCCTCCCTGCTACAATGAGAATCCCGGCAAGGACGAAAATCAACCCTGGGACCCCAAGCGCATACCTGGAAAAGTGAGGGTCGAACACGAGCATTCTGAGGTACCGCCCCAGGACTTCGTAGGTCTCCTCGACAGACTGGCTGTGCTTGACTGTCACCCTTTGGACAGAAACAATGGGTTTCATGCTCTGTATGATCGGTATGACCTGTTCGTCTTCGCCTCCGTCGGAGACCAAAACGACCCCCGTGAATTTCGAACCAGCGAGGACGCTCGAGACTTCCCTCCCTACCCTTCTGTCCGCTTCGAACCCTCGGTTGATTTCTCCGCAGACGACCGCCACCTCGCAGGAGGTCCCT
>DATGVR010000045.1:0-4432 GCA_035300255.1 Nitrososphaerales archaeon | reverse complement strand
CAGCGGTTCTTCCGCGAGAACCTCAAGCTTGGGGATGGCGGTGAAATCGGCCAAGACAACCGCTTGTTAGAAGCGACCTTCAAACGCACCGGGGTGAGCATCATGGGGAAGCGGATGTTCGACGGAGGAGAACGCTACTGGCCCGAAGAAGCACCCTTTCACACACCGGTCTTCGTCTTGACCCATGAAGTTCGCACGCCCTGGGAACGCCCCGGCGGCACCACCTTCTACTTCTTGAATGACGGTATACAAAGTGCACTTAGACAAGGCCGGAAAGCCGCCGGGAACAGGGACGTCCGAATCGCGGGAGGAGCTAAGGTTATTCAACAATATCTAAACGCCGGATTGGTTGACGAGTTTACGATCCACTATTCACCGGTGCTTTTCGGTCAAGGTCTGCCACTTTTTCGGGAATGAGCAAGAACATCAATGCGAAGATCAAGAAAGCGGTTGCATCCAAAGAAGTTACGCACGTTACATACGAGGTGGGTAAGTGAAACGATTAGAGCGCGCAGGCCTCCCCGACAAAAAAGTTGGCACGGCTGCGTACTCTCATTGCATAATTGGAACGGTATGAAACAGCGAAAGGCACCGTCAGATTTCCGGTAGGCGAACCACTACGATTATTCTTGATAAGTAAGATTGTGGCTAACGAAAATCTTGGGAAGAATAAGAATCGAAACAATTTGCCTCCAAAGAAAAAATGAAATCGTCGCCTCAGTCGCCATGAAGATTGCTTGTGACGGCCTCAATTTGACCTAGGGTTCGATAGCTTGTAAGGAGATGGCCGGGAGTGACAACCCCTCGCAGGGGGTGGAACCCCCCTCAAGGCCTGAAGGGTTCGAGCCACCGAGGGTCTCGAACTTTCTCGTCATGCAGACAATGGAAAGTTCGAAGTGCTCATCCACCCGTGATTCTCTTATGACCCCAAAGGAAGGGAGCATGGAGATCTGGCCCCGCCGTTACACGGTGTTTGGACACAATCCTATCGCGGCAGACTCGATGGAAGGAGGAATGCCTGACTCAACAATGGTTTATCAAGCGAGCCGTCCACTTGAGCCGGTCTTGATCCCCGAGACGAAGTATGCCAAGAGTGGAAGGTTCACGTAGCGTACCAGATTTTTGGAGAGGGTCCACTCCAGCTTGTTCTCGGACCGGGGTGGGCCTCCCACATCGAATACGCCTGGGAAGAGCCTTCCTACGCGAGGTTACTCCAGAGGCTCGGATCATTCGCCCATGTCGCCTGGTTTGACAAGAGAGGGACCGGCCTATCCGACCGCGTGGCCGAGCTACCCACCCTCGAACAACGGATGGATGACATTCTCGCGGTGATGGAAGCAGTCGGCTTCGAGCGTGCGGCGATCTTTGGAGTGAGCGAGTCCGGTTCGATGGCCGCGCTCTTCGCCGCGACCTATCCTGAAAGAACAAGCGCCCTGATCCTGTACGGTTCTTTCGCCAAACGAATCCGGAGTGAGGATTACCCGTGGGCGCCCACCTACGAAGAAAGGAGAAGGTGGATAGATAGTGTGGAAGAGAACTGGGGGAGCCAACTCGAAGTTGCCACCCTTGCCCCCTCCCAGGCGCACGACGAGCGATTCGCGAAATGGTTCGCTACCTACGGGAGGCTGAGCGTAAGCCCATCCGCGGCTGTCGCGCTGGCAAACATGAACACCCACATCGACATCAGGCACGTCCTGCCCTCGATTCACGTCCCGACGCTAGTCCTCCACAGGAAAGGTGACAGGGATGTGGCTGTCGGAAACGGCCGCTATCTCGCGCAACACATCCACGGTGCAAAGTATGTCGAACTTCCCGGAGATGACCACCTGCCCTGGGCGGGGGATGTTGATGCGATAGTCGACGAGGTCGAGGAATTTCTAACCGGGGTTCGCTCATCCCGACCGGTCGACCGCGTCCTGGCCACGATCCTCCTGACTGACATCGTATCGTCCACCGAGAAAGTCAGGGAGCTTGGGGACAGAGGGTGGAAGAGCCTACTCATGAAGCACAACGAAACCGTCCGAAGGGAGCTGCTCCGATACAGGGGTCGCGAAGTGAAGACGACTGGGGACGGTTTCCTGGCGACATTCGACGGCCCAGCGAGGGCCATAAGATGCGCCTGTTCGATTCGAGACGCCGTTCATCAGCTCGGGATCTCAATCAGGGCTGGATTGCACACCGGGGAGTGCGAATTGATGGGGGACGGCGATATCGGAGGGGTAAGCGTCCATGTTGCCGCGAGGGTGGGTGCGAAAGCCGGACCCGAGCAGGTCGTTGTTTCCAGCACCGTCAGAGATCTAGTGTCCGGCTCTGGAATCGAGTTCAGCGAGTTTGGCACGCACACTCTCAAAGGGATCCCGGGTAGATGGCGACTCTACTTGATAAACGCCTAGGGAAAACTCTTTGCTTACATTTAGGCTCGCTCCACGACATAAATATTACAGGCACAGCTGCCTGTATCTGACCTTGAGCAGCAATACCGAAGGAGAGGAAGGAGAGGCAGTGATGCAAGAAGGAGAGGCAGTGATGCAAGAAAGAGACGCGGATGCTTCACCCGAGGTCCGGCCAGTCGAAGAGGAAGAAGAAGAGGAACTCGAAGGGGAAATTGAGGAAGAGACAGAGGATCGAGAATCCGAGGGCATTGAAGAAAGAGAAGACGAAATGGCATCAAAGCGCACAAACACGGTGCGCCCGGTCAGCGACAAGGGACAGACCGCGAAGAAATCTCGACCCGGGAAGAAACAGAAGAAAGTCACTCGGAAAAAGACGATGAAACGTTCTCCCCCTGCAAAGAGGACCAGCCACTGACGATTGCCTAACAAGCCTTGGTTCAGGAACTTCGGGTGGGCGCTAACATCCATCTCTCAACTATCTTAGCGTGTCACTCCTCGGCCTTCGAGAGATGCTTTACAGATTCTTCAACGGCTCTGTTCGTTGCGTTTGTCGTAAGAAAGTCGATTTGTGTTCAGCCAGGGCGCTTCGGAGCCTTCTGCTGCTTGATGCGGAGTGCAATAATCAGCCCCAGGACACCCAAGAGCGCCGCGGCGACCAGAGCATAGCGGAACCCGGCAACGACTCCGTCTGCCGACGCTGCGGGACCCGCCCCCCCGCTTGGTACAGGATCAAAAGCGGTGGCGATGGTCAGCAGCACCGCCAATCCCAGGGGGAAACCGACACGCTGCGAAGTGGAGATCAGCCCGGAAGCAAGACCTTCCTCCCCGGGCCTTGTGCCGGCCAGCGCGGCGATGTTAAGCGCCGGGAAGCCGATGCTCGCGCCAAGCGCCCAGAGACTCATGCCTGGCGCTATGCCGAGATAGTCCCCCTGCGCCGAAATCTGCGTGAGCAGAGCAAAACCCACAGTAATGAATGCGGTAGCTGCCACCAATACCCGTCTGATGCCGAGTCGATTCACGAACCAGGATGAGCCCCAGCCTCCCACAACGAAGAAGATGATCGCGGGTGGGAGAAATCCGAGGCCGGCCTGCAACGCGGAGTAACCCAGTATTTGCTGCATGTAGATCGTCAGGATGAACCCAAGTCCTCCGCTCGCAGAGGTAAAGATCAGAGCAAGGACGTTTGCGGATAGGACGGTCCCCCGTCGCAGGAACCCTAGGGGCACCAGCGGGAACTTCGAGCGGGACTCGACGGCAACGAAGCCGGCAAGTGCGAGCAGGGAGAGGCCCAGCGGTATGATGGCCTGCAGGGAGGAGAAGCCCTCGTTCGAAGCGTTCGTCAAACCGTAGACGAGGAGTATCAATCCGCTTGTCACAGACAGGGCGCCTGGCAGGTCCAAACGTCGATTCGCCATCCGGCCGCCGCCATCCGGAAGGAGCTTCTGAGAGAGGGCAGCGGCTGCAACCCCTATCGGTACATTGACGAACATCACCGACCTCCAGCCGAAGAGAGCGGTGAGTATTCCGCCCATTATGGACCCCGCCGCGAAGCCTGCTGAGAGTACGGCGACGAAGATTCCGAGTGCCCTGTTCCTCTCTCTTCCTTCTGAGAACAACATGACGAAGATTGACAGAGCCGTGACGGATGAGATGGCCGCGCCAACACCCTGCACCGCCCTGGAGACGACCAGGGATAGAAGGGATGGGGCCAGACCGCCCGTCAGAGAGGCAAGGGAGAAGAGGATGACTCCGATGACGAACAACCTCTTCTGACCATAGACGTCTCCCAATCTTCCGCTGAGCATCAGGAAGCCTGCCATGGTGATCCCATAGGCGCCCACTATCCACTGGCTGTCGGCGAGAGGGACCAGGAATTGGGTGCGAATCGAAGGCAGGGCTATCTGGACGATGGAGAAGTCGATGACGTCCAAGAAAGCAGCCATGATAACCAAGGCGAAGACCAGCCAGACGTGGGTTATCGGTTTCGCCACGGGCTTAGACCCTGCTCCCTGGTTCTGATCAGCTTCTTCCAAAGCTCT
>DATGVR010000044.1:0-11953 GCA_035300255.1 Nitrososphaerales archaeon | reverse complement strand
AGCGTCTTCTCCCGGGTGTGTGTTTCGAAGCCCCGGAATCGGATCTTTATTCCCGCTACCCTGTACGAGTAGCCTGCCGACTTCACTCTTCGCATGAGCTCGGATGCGCCGTCCTCTGCCTCCTTCCTGACCTCACGGAAGTCCTTCACGTCCTCCTTGAATGTCCTTTCTACGCTCAGTGATTTTGCGATCTCCTGCTGCCTCACCTCCACCTTCTCCTCGCCGTGGATGACCCCCCACAGCCAGACCCCGTTCTTCCCGAACCAGGAGAGGAGCTGTTTTCCGTCAAGCTTCTGAAGCTGCTCGATGGTAGAGATTCCCTTCTCGTTGAGGAAAACCCCGGTCTTCTTTCCGATTCCAGGGACCACCCCGATTGGTAGGGGAGCCAGGAAGCCGGCGACATCGCCGAAGGGGACCACCGTCAGCCCGTCAGGTTTGTTGCGGTCGGAGGCTATCTTCGCGGACGACTTGTTCGGCGCGACGCCGACCGAGCAGGTCAGGCCGTGCCTATCCTTGACGGCCCTCTTGACCTCCCTCGCGAATCTCGTAGCAGACTCCTGGTCCCCTGCCTTGATTGAGACGTCGAGGAAAGCTTCGTCGATGCTCCCCTGCTCGAATTTGTCGGAGAACTCCTTCAGCGTAGACATGACATCTTCCGAGACAAGTTCGTAGAGTCCCCAATCGGGGCCGATGTACTTGGCCTGAGGACAGAGCCTGTAGGCGAGGGATATGGGCATCCCCGACCTGAGGCCGAACTTTCTCGCTTCGTAGGAGCATGCGACTACGACCCCCCTCCCCTTTCCACCATCGGGGTCGGCGCCCACGACAACCGGGAGGCCCCTGAGTTCGGGGTGCTCTCTCATTTCGGCGGAGACGTAGAACGCGTCGAGGTCTACGTGGAGGATTGCCCTGCGCTCAGACTGCATCTGTCAGCGACTACCCGAAGAGAGTCCTTTGTTCAGTCCCCTGGACCTTCCAGTCAAGCTCCATGAGCCCAAGGAGACGACGGAACTCGTTGGCAGACTCAGGACTGAAACCGGCGAAGTGGTTGTTGAAGAAGACGTAGCCGGATTCGAACTTGCTTGAGTTCTCCTTGACCGAGGAAGCCCAACGCTCCATGTCTTTTGAGCGGTCCCTCTGGATGCCGTTGAACTCGGTGATTTCTCTGCCCCCGACCATCCTGAGGTAGACGAAGTCGGCGGTGACCTCGGGAGGAGTCTCGACGTACTGGTTTAGTGACCAGATCATGGCTATGTTGTTCTTCCGGAGCAGCGAATAGACTTCCGGGACGAACCATGATTTGTGTCTGAACTCGACGGCGTGTTTGAACTCGGGGCTGAGCTGGGAGATGAAGGTCTTCATCAGCTCGAGATGCGTGCTGAGCTTGATGGAAGGAGGGAGCTGGATGGCGATGGGGCCGAGCTTGTCCTTGAGCTTGCTGACGACGCTGTAGAAATACACGAGGGTCGATTCGGAGTCCTTCAGCTTCTTTTCGTGGGTTATCTTCTTGGGGAGCTTCGGGGAGAAGAGGAACCCTTCGGGGGTGTTGTTCCTCCACTGGGTTATCATGAACTGGTTCGGGATCCGGTAGAAGCTGGAGTCTATCTCTACGGAGTTGAAGACCTTGGCATAGTGGCCAAGATAGTCTTTCGGCACCAGGCCCTTCGGGTAGAATATGCCCTGCCAATCTTTGTAAGACCAGCCGCTGCAACCTATCCTGAGCTTTTCAAGGTCCAAGGCTTGAGACCTGTTCCAAATCTAGAGCAAACCTTCGCCATATTTATTTAGTTGGAGGAGGGGTCGGCCTTTGTACGCTCTTGTCTCAGGGTAACCCAGACATCAGGCAGACGGTCGAAGCCAACCGAGGCGCAGTGAAGAAGCTGCAGCTTCTCATCCCGGGCCTAAGGGGATACAGGAGCAAGGAGGACATCAGGGTCTCCGACGAGCTTCTTAGGAACCAGGTCGCCGACAGGCTGGACAAGGTGAAAGGAAATCTAGATCAGATAAGAAAGCAGATGACGGCAGCCGGGGACTTCACCAACCTTACGAGTGTGGGGTCTCTGATTTCTCAGGTGCAGGCGCTCAGCGGCGAGGTGAGACATGCAGCCCAGGGGTACGCAGGATTTGTGGCGCCAATACAGGTCAATGAAGACAAGCTGAACAAGCTGTACGATTATGATTACACTTTCGTGACTACCGTCTTCCAGTTGGACGAGGCGACCTCGCCGGGGAACCTGAGGTATGACAGCACCTCCCCGAACTCGATTCAGATGCCACTTGAAGGCTTCGTGCAGACAGTGGCTGACATCAGACAGAAGTGGTCACAGAGGATTGAAGCAATAGAGGGCATAGCCCTCGGGCAGTGAGTTAGGATGGTGTTCGGAAAGAAAGCGGACCCAGTCCCGGCAACAGGAGGAAGCCTCCTTGGGTCCACCACGATAGCGTGGGACGACCAGTTCAAGCAAGATAACGTGCTCTGGAGGGTGCCGCGGAACATCAGGCTGAACGACAACATCGTGGTCAGGGAGGACGAGACGGCTGTCTTCTACAGGGACGGAAAGGTGCTGACTTACTTCGACCAACCCAACCGGTACGCGCTGACGGACATCAACGCGCCCATCGTGAGCGGGCTGCTGAAGTTCTTCACAGGGGTGCAGCAGGAGGCAGAGGTGTTCTACATACCGAAGAGGTACCTCGATGGGAAGTTCGGGAGCACCGAGCCCTACTCTTTCACCGACCCCACTTTCGGGATAGTCAACCTTAGAGTCTTCGGGGAGTATAGGTGGAAGATTTCATCCCCTGAGCTCTTCATCAACCAATTTGTCGGAACCTTCGGTGCCGAGACCTCGGACGATGTAGAAGGCAGGCTAAAGGAGCAACTAGTCATCTTGCTCTACAACTCCCTTGGGAAGATGAAGGCGCAGGGACTCAAGGTAACCGACCTGGCCGCCAATCTTACCAACATCGAACAGGAAGTGTTGGCGACCAGCCCGGACCACCTGGGGCAGTACGGGATTGAAATCAACAAGATCTCTGGATTGACCATAAGCCTACCAGACGAGGTGCAGAAGGCAATCGACACCAGGTCGGAGATGCAGGTCCTTGGGGTCAACTACATGCAGTTCCAGACTGGCAAAGCTATTGATGATGCTGCGAATAACCCGTCGGGAGGGGCGGGAGTGACAGCGGGGCTGGGAGCTGGATTGGGCGTTGGTTATGCGATTGGAGGGCAGATGGCCCAGGGGATGGGTCAAGCTGCCGCGACAAGGAGCTGTCCGAACTGCGGGTCCTTGGTCGCTGCCTCTGTGAAGTTCTGTCCGAACTGCGGCGCGACCATGCCCGGACCGACTGGGCCGCCCACTCCCGCAGGGGGGAGCAAGTTCTGCCCCAACTGCGGCAGTCCCGTTACCGCGGGCACGAAGTTCTGTAACAACTGCGGCACGCAGCTGTAGGTGATCGATGGTGTTCTGCCCGAAGTGCGGCACCCAGCTTCCTGACGACGCAGGATTCTGTTTGAAGTGTGGTGCCAAGATAGGCCTCGTATCGGGGCAGCAACAGGCTCCGTCGAGTTCTCAACAGGTCATCGCCCCGTCGGGGGCCACCACCCTAAAGTGTCCAAGCTGCGGAGCTCCGATATCTCCGAACTTCGGCGAGATGCTGGTAACATGCGCGTACTGCGGGAGCAGTGTTTCGCTGGGGAACGAGGGGTGGAAGAGTATCAACAAACACTCTATGTTGACTCTGAAGCTCTCCCAGCAGGACGATGTGTTGAAGGCGTTGCACGGGATGATGGACACGGGCCTCCTACACAGACATCTTCAGGAATCGTCGACGCTGGAAGAGGCGAACCTAGCCATGGTCCCCTACTGGTTGATACCCGTCTCGGCGAGGACTTCGCTTGTCGCGGTGGACATGGCAATGGAGGCGGGCCAGATCGCTACCACAGCGGCGCTCGCGGGCATTATGGGTGGAGCGATGGGCGGCAGGGGGCGAGGGTTTGGCGGTGGTGGACTCGTAGGGGGCGTCCTCCTGGGGACGATGATGAGCGGAGGAGGATTCGCGGGCGGGCAGGGGAACCAGAGGGCCTACCAGATGGACAACGACTACAACTTCCCCATCGTTTCCCTCAAGGCGCTTACTGAATATCAGCCAAAGGACTATCAGTTCAGCCTAGACGGAAGGGTGATTTTCGACGAGACGAAGGTGAAGGGGATGAAGGTTCTCAACGGGGACGTGGGCGAGGATATCGCTAAGTCTCAGGCGAAGACACTGGTGGACCAGCTCCAGTCTGATAAGGCCCACGCGGCCCACCACATGGTGCAGCAGATTTCGACAGAGTCGGATGTAGGGGAGGCAGAGCTGCTTCATGCGCCTATCTGGTTCGTCAGGTACGACCACAAGAATGGCAAGATAGTACTCGTGGTCGACGGGAACTCTGGCGGACTGATCAACAGCATCGGGCTCTAGAAACCGCAGCCAACCCAGAAATACCGACACCTCTCAGAGGCGGCCATGGCCATGAGTACACAGGGAGTCCCCGTGGTGGTCCCCCACGAAGTCTGGCAGAACATGATGGAGGTCAGGGCCCAGCTCGATTCTGAGTGCCCTGGCGCCCCAACCCCGATAGAGGAACTGCTCAGAGAAGTCTTCAGCCATTACAGGCGGTGTGAAAAAGCGGTGGCCGAGGCTGACGATTTCTGTAAGCGGGCCCAGGCATGGAAAAAGTCGGGCTGAGAAAGGGAGAATAGCCCCGCTAGCTGGGGATTGGACGTGTCAAAGATCGATGTGGGGGGGGTCAGCCTGTACTATGAGGAGTCAGGCAATGGCCAGACGGTAGTCTTCGTTCACGGAATCCCGACGGACTGCAGGGCCTGGGGAGCGCAGGTCGAACCCTTCTCGAAGGGGAGGAGGATGCTCGCGGTCAGCAGGAGGTACGCCGCACCGAATGTGAGGGAAGGAGACGTGTCCGATTCAACTGTACAAAACAACGCCGCTGACCTGAAGGGGTTCATCGAGAAGGCTGCCGGAGGTCCGGTGGACTTGGTCGGGCACTCGTATGGCGGATTCATCTCTGCGTTCCTGGCGGCTAACCACCCTGACCTGGTGAAGAACCTCGTGCTCGTGGAGCCTGCGATCTCAACTTTGCTTGTCGCCGACCAGACGAGCAGCGCCCAGTCTATTGGGCTGCTGTTCAGAAGCCCTTCCGTGGCTCTCTCAGGTAGAAGGTTCCAGACCGGGAGCCTAGGGCCGTCGTTGAAGGCCCTAGATGGAGGGAAGATAGAGGAAGCGGTGGAACTCAATGTGGACGGCGTTCAGGACTCGAAGGGCGCGTTTCGACGGCTTTCCGAGGGGGCGAGAAAGATGATGCTCGATAACGCAAAGACCATTGCTGAGCTTAGGACGACGTTCCCAAGATTCACAGCCAAAGAGGCGGGGAGGATTTCGGCGCCGACCATGGTGGTCAACGGACAGGAAAGCGCCCTCTGGCTGAGGAGGATAGGAGAGCTTACGGCGAAGGCGGTTCCGAAGGCTCGACGGGTCGTAGTCCCAGGGGCGAGGCACTTCCCACATATGGAGAACCCTGATTTCTTTAACTCGAGTGTGCTGGGCTTCTTGGAAGGTAAGCAATGAAGTTCGAGACAATCAAGCAGGTCACAATCATCGACGCCAGTGGTGTTGATGTGTACGAGGCCTACGTCGACCCGAAGAAGCATGCGGCGTTCACTGGAGACTCTGCCACGGGGACGCCCAAGGTTGGGGGAAGGTTCGCCGCAGGGAGCGGGTACATTTCAGGAAAGTACCTCAAACTGGAGAAGGGGAAGAGGATCTTGCACGATTGGACGACCACCGAGTGGCCCAAGGGATATCCGCCGTCGTTGGTCGAACTCATCCTCAAGCCCAAAGGGAGGAAGACTGAACTGACGATGATTCATTCGAAGGTCCCGGCAGAGCAGGCCGCTGACTACGACCAGGGCTGGAAGGACTACTACTGGGAACCCATGAAGAAATATTTCGAGAAGAAATAGTATTCCTCCGTCAGGGCGTCGGGGGAGGTGCGGGCTGGGCCATCGGAGCCGATCCCATTCCCATCCCCTTTCCGAAGTATGCCTTCACGTGAGGCTTCCAAAGATACCATAGCAGGATACCGTAGATGACGAGTGAGACAATGCTGCCGAATGATCCGCCGGCCAGAGAGAGGAGGCTGGACAATGCTCCAAGAGCATAGAGTATGACTGCGAGTAACCACGCCCATTCCTTTCCGGTCCACATCCCATAGCCGAGCAAGAGACCGAGAAGACCAATGATGATGACTGCGACTCCGGCCACGACCACGAAGCCTGAGGCGAAGCCGTAGCCGAACTGTGCGAGCAGCCCGGACCCGCCCAAAGCCACGACAAAGAGTCCCACGAAGAATGCGAGGATGCCGCCGAGGAAGTCAAGAATCGCTAGAACCGTTACCCCGCCTGGCCGGGAAGGTTTCGGCATCATCCCGTTTGAAACGCATCCGAACCTAGATAAGGGTAATCCGTCCCCATCAGAGTCGAATTGCCCAAGTGCCCGAAGTGCGGGAAAGAGAATAGAACGCCCGCAAGGGAGTGGGTCGGTGGGGCCAAGACAACCAAACCGATGAAGGTCCGAAGATTCGTCTGCTCATCTTGCGGGACAAGCTTCGTGGCCTGGGTGGACTCGAAGACCGGGGCAGAGAAGATAATGACGCGAAAGGGCTAGCCTAGGTTAGTCGGCCGAACTCAAAGCCACACTTTAGGCAGACCCTCTTCCCGGGGGCGTCTGTGACAACCTGCCGGGTACCGCACCTGGGACACTCGATGGTCATGCTTGCGGGCTTGATCGAACCCGAGTGCTCCGATCGAACCTTCTCAATCGCGTCCCTGTAGGCATCCTTCCTGTATCCTGGTGCCATGCTTCTCAAAGCTAGGATGGCGGCCCGGCAGAAAAGGTTGTCCTAACTAACTTCTTCCAGGCTGAAAGTGAATCGCGCGCCGGCGAATTCCCCGGTGCTCACCCTCTCCCAGGTGACGTTGTAGGTCTTGGTCACGTTGGCCCCGATGATGCTGATCTTGGTGGGTACATCGGCAAAGAGCTTCTCGACTTTCGCGGGGTCTTTGGTGAAAATCAGGCTCCTCCGTCGTTTCATGAGATACTTTACGGCAACGTTCTGATGGGCGTGCCCCTCGACTGGAATCTTCTCTGTGCCTATGTCTATCGTGAAAGCTCGCTTCGCCAATTTCTGGCCTTCTGGGTACGTGCAAGTGGGTAAATAGCTTCAGGGTCAAGCGGAATATACAAGAAACGTGAGGGCTTTGTACGCCCTCACGCTCCTTAGCGGGCCCGAGAGATGTCCCTGGACGGATCTCCCTGGCTTTGCTGGGAGTAGGGCGTGACCACGAGGTTGGGTTGCTCAGCGGCGCCGCGGCCCAACGCTGACAGCAGACGTCTAACGAAGTTGGACTTGGACAGGTCAACGATTTCGAGTTTGAGACCTAGCCTGCACGACAGCCTCTGTCCTTCTTCGATCGCGCGAAGATGGTCGTTTGCGAGCGTAGAATCGTACAGGACGACCCGGTTCCTCCGAACTCCCATCGGGAATCCTGACGCAGAGAAGAGCGGCTCGCTGACTTCCATGGTCCTGTTCGGGACCTTTGAGCTCCTGACCATGACCTGGACTCTTCCTTCGGGGCTCAACGCTCGTCCTCACCATCGCAGACGTCGAACTGTACCCCCCAGGGATAGGCGACCACCTTCAGGAAAGAGCGGCCTGCACTGATCTTGTCGGGCAGGTCGTTGATCTCCTTTTGGATTTCATCGATGTGGAGAGGCTTTGCAACCCAAATCGCGGGCGGGACCCGTGCCGTTTCAAATTCCGTTGCTTGCAATTTCAAACCACCATCTACGGTATGGAGGGGGTTAGTATTTAAATGTACTACTACCAGTGGCCCAAGATGGTAGTTAGGTTGAAATACATCAATCGCTCAGGTTGGATGATGGAATCAGGGGTCCATTCAGGTGAAACGAACCTTGAGCTCTGCCTCGACTTTGCTAACACAATTGACTGGCGAACAAGTAAGCACCCGGAGAATCAGCTGAGGACATACTCAGACCTATTGAAGTGGAGTCAAAGGCATGAGCTGCTCAACGCACAAACGGCCCGAAATCTCGCTCGGCAAGCAGGCGAAATGGCCAATAGAGCGGACGAAGTTGTAGAAGATGCCAATCAACTTAGGGAAGCGATCTTTCGACTATTCTCCGCTAGAGCTCATGAAGAAAATCCTGAGCTGAAAGACACTGAGATACTCAACGATCACCTAGCAAGAAGCCTGTCAAAAACAAAGTTGAGTATTGATGAAGGAAGTTTCGTGTGGGGGTGGCAGGACGTTCAGTCACTGGACATGGTTCTGTGGCCTGTGGCCCGTTCAGCAGCCAACCTATTGACCTCCGATAAATTGAGCAGGGTAAAAGAGTGCGCGAATGAGGAGGAAGGGTGCGGTTCACTTTTCCTAGATTCCTCAGTCAACAAATGTAGGAGGTGGTGCAGCATGGACAGTTGCGGGAATAGGGTGAAATTCAAGAAGTACTACAGAAAGCATCTCGCCCACAAGAAAACGGCGTAGTTGGAAGGGCCTATGACGATCGATTGAAAGTCTCTGCTAATTCACTTTTCAAACGTATTCAGAACTTGTATTCACTGGGGGCAGAGAACCAGATTTGAGTCCATGGTACTCCTGCGCTTTGCAGAGTAATGAAATCACTGAGGCTCGGTCCAATTCTGCCGTTCACTACGTTCTGAACGAAGCAATATTGAAGTCCTCCAACGAAATTCGCCGCTATGCCGTTATTCAATTGATTCTTCAGTACTGCCGACGACCCTATTTTGAATTCTACCGCGGAGTCCGTTAGCTTATCGTAAGAATCCGGACGAATTTCCTTGCCACTAGGCAAGAATACTCTGTGGTTACTTTCGCCGGCAACTATTCCCCTGCCGACCCCCTCTCCCAGCTCAACGTAGCTACATCTGTAAGCAACCCAAACCCTTGGTTTAGAGAACTCGGAGTGCGAGGAATACTGCAATTTGCGACGCAGAATGAAATCTCCTGAGGTCTTTTGCGAATTCTTGCTTTTCGTGTCGACTCTTTCTGTTGCCCCTTGATAAAAAGGGAGGAATGTATGACTCCAGCTTATTAGGGGAGTTCGATTTTCTTGCATTAGTTGCCTGAATCCAATCACTTGATCGAAGCGGCTTTGGACTGCGTGCGCTGCGGGAGATTTCATCGTGTGTATGTGGAACATCATCATAATGGCGACAAGGTTGTTGAGATTGTCCACATCAAGTATTGCCCGGTCACGAAGGAACCGTACGACGACCTCTCCTTTGAAGGTGGCAGGATAATCTATGGACGAGAAATCAAGACGACTTCTTGATGTTCGTTACAAGAAGTTTGAACTGCAGGGTCTTCCCGGCCATCGGGTGCCTCCCAGTCTTACCGTAGGCCTTCTCTGGAGGTAGGGTGACCTCCTTGGTCTCGTTGACCTTCATCCCCATCAGGGCCTCCTCGAAGCCGCCTATGACCTGGTGCTTCCCCAGGACGACCTGTAGAGGCTTGTAGTCTCGTGCGGGGTTGAACAGCCCCGACTTTTCGGCCTCTCCTCTCATGCTCGTATCGAAGACCTTCCCGCCGGGGAATTTCCCTACGTAGTGTACTGAAACCGTATCGCCATTCTGTGCTGTGGCTACGCTCAAGGAGTTTGCTGGTTTTTGGAGGTCTATATCGGTTACGCGGAGATCTGGTGAATTCGTTTGTTGGCTGGCAAAGCCGCCCCTCGCTGTCTTCGTCTGCTCGCGAGAGCGAAGATGTGGCATTTCTTCCACGCCTCGTTCAGGCGTCGACTCGCACTTGGGAGTTGAACCGCGCTTGGGCTTCGGTACGCTTTCAGGTTTCGACTCCTCGCGTCCTACTTCGGTGCCAAGCATGACGCTCCACACCTCCTTCGGTCGAAGAGGGGTCTCCGCCCTCCTGCGTGCGTCCACCTTCGTGCGTTTCCGCCCCCGCCTGCGCTTCTCCACCTTCCCGAGGCGTGGTCGTCGGACCACACCACGCTCTTGTGAGCACAAGGCTCTACCTCAGACCGAGGGGCAGCCCGGAATATTCCCCGACCTCGCGCGTGTTCGGCGTCGACTCGGACTGCACCCTTCGCCTTTGGCAGGGCCAACAGCGAGAGAGCTGAACGAGCATTGGTTTTGGAAGACTGTTATCCTAGCTTGACTCCGGTTGCTGACAAACAGCAGATTTTCTGTTGACCATCGTATCATGCAAGCAAAAACCATGGAGCTCGGCAGCGCATGTGGAAATAGTTGACAGAGTTCCGTGTGGAAACGATGACTCCCAGGTGTAATGACGTGAAGCCCAAGGAAGAAATCTCGACGCCGTCATACTCTTCGCGTGGCAGAATCCGCCATACACAGGTCGATGAAGACGATCGTCCGCGCGGAGCTGGAGCACGAGCGATACGCCGTCGTTGAAGAGCCACTTTACCCTCCAGGAAAGAAAGCCCATTGGAGTTCTTACAGGCCCGACCTGCTTGGGTACAGGTCGGAGGGTGGCGTGGAGGAGTTGGTCCTCGTCGAGTGCGAAACGCGGCCGAACATGAAGCGGCTCGGTGCGAAGAATCACTCAAGCGTCTGGTTTCAGCCGTACCTTTTCAGACGTGGTTCGATCAGGAGGATTCTAGCCGTCCCGCAGGGGAGGCTGCGGGCGGTGAACATGAAAATCCGGGATGAATGGGAGGTCTGGGTCCTAGGTGACAATTCGGCGATGGAGAAGTTCCCGACGGTCAATTAACAAGGCAGCGTTCCAAAACGAAGATGCGCTGGGTCTAATCTTTGAATCCGGGTAGGTTTCCATCCTTGGCCAAACGACTTTTTCCGGTTCTCTCCCTGTTCTCATGCATAGAACTAAACGCCCTGTAATCGAACGTTCGGTATGAGACGTGAAAGGATGGCCCTTGCAGTCATTGGGGTTATTCTCCTAGCTTCTATCGGCGTGAACGTCTACCAATACGGCCTAACAAACAGGCTCAATCCGCAAACGGATTCAAAGTGGTCAGAAGTTCGACTTGGGTACGTGGTCATCAATGGGACGGCCTTCAACGAGGCCAACTCAAACATCACATACGACGCCGGATACGTTGGCCACACCACTTTTCATTTTTTCAACGTGACGTTCGTTCTCAGCAATGGTTGTCCTAACTGCAATGGGTCTCAATCGTTCGTCTTCAAGGTCGCATATCATGGCACTGGTTCACAAGGATCTTGGAATGCCACTTTGACCATCGTTATCTTCGCAGATGGGTTGCAAAACCTTTCCCGAGCGGCTTTCACGAGTGGCACGAGCCCGAGTGTCGGAATTATCTGGGGTCGTGACGGGTATTTCCACTTTCTTGTGAGCGTCTGACAGCCCCCATGCAAAAGATCTTACAGAGGCGGACTGCAGCAAGTGATTTATACCGGTCAAGCTACGATATAGCACTCGTCCGACCAGGAAAAGGATGGATTCGCGGAGAAGAAGAGGTGCCGGGGAAAGCCTTGGCGCCTGGTACCAATCCGCGAGCGGGATGGTGGCGCGTAGAGACGGGGCAACCCGGACTTCACAAAGGCCAAACCGAGGGCAAACCGGGACGGCGGCAATGAAGGAACGCTACGAGGCCGCTGTCGGAGGAAAGCCACATCCCTCCTGAGAGCCGGGCGAGGCAAACAAATATCCCAGCGGCGATGCCGCTGAGCGCAGTTGAGTCGGGTTCTTTTCAAAGACAGGGTTGAGGCGGGCAGGCGTTTGGCTGCGGCCCTGAACGAGTTCAAAGGCAAGGATACAATCGTTCTGGGAATCCCACGAGGGGGAGTGGTGGTGGCCAACGAGGTCGCGAAGGGGCTTGGGGCGCC
>DATGVR010000043.1:0-5599 GCA_035300255.1 Nitrososphaerales archaeon | reverse complement strand
CGCGTCTTCTGCCGCCCTGTCCCTCCAGTCGGCGTCGTCCATCCCGTCGGCGGTCAGTGCCAGTGCAAGCCGGAAGCCATCGGGCCCATATTTCTCGAGGGCCGCCCTCCACGTGACGAAGTTTCCTTTGGTCTTGCTCATCTTCTTCCCTTCGATTTGGATCATGCCGTTGATCCCGACGCCTCGTGGCCATTGTTTCTCTGGGAAGAAAGCCGCATGGTGGAAGAGGTAGAAGGTCAGATGGTTTGGGATGAGCTCCTTCGCGGAATTGCGTAGGTCGACTGGGTACCAGTAGGTGAACTCGGTCCGGAGTTCTTTCAGCCGCTTCTCGGCCATCTTGACTGCTTTGGACAAATTGGCCGGGTTCCCCTTCCCAAAGAAGACGTAGTCCAGGACTTCGGGGGTCAGGTTGTCGGGACCGATTTTCTCCAAATTGACGAACTTGCTCAGGCTGTAATATGCCATGTAGATGGTGGAGTCGCTCAGTGTCTCGACTATCCACTCCTTGTCCCAGGGGAGCTTTGTCCCCATCCCCGACCTCCTGGCGCAGGGCCAGTCGTTGAGCCACTCGATGGTCGAGTAGAACCACTGCCGCGCTTCTTCAGGGAAGACTGCGGCTCTCTCGATTACCAGCTTAGCCTTGGCCTTCCAGGCGGGGTTCGAGTAGTTCAGGAACCATTGGTTCTCGAGGATCTTGACGTAGCATCTTGTTCCGCAACGGCAGACGACCTTCTCGGGGAGTTCGTACATCTTGCCGAAGCGCTCTGTCTTTGTCAGAAGCTCGACCGCCTTTGCCTTGGCCTCGCTGACCGACAGGCCTGCGAGAGGTCCGGACCCCGAGGTCAGGACCCCCCTGTGGAACTCAGCGCTGTACACCTCTGCAGTGGCGGCCTCAAGACGAGGGTCCAGGGAATCCTTGATCCCCATCTTCTTGATCGCATCGCTGGCGGGGAACGCGGAGTACCCGCTCAGGGTGAGGATTGGTATCGCGGCGATCTTGTCTGCGATCTCCTTGACTTGCCTCCCCGCCTGAACCCTTCCTTCCTGGATGTCGCGGAGGGCCATCAGGTCGTAGGGAGCGTGTGCCGGGACGCTGTAGACCACGCCTGTCGCCAAGGAATCGTCGACGAACTTGCCAGGCAGAATAGGGAGCGACTTGCCGGTCAGGGGCGCCATCGCATACCTTCCCACCAACTCTGAGCCTCTGAAGGAACGGACCGGGACTGCCTCGTGCTTCTGCTCAACCAGCTTGATAAGAGCGGAAGAGCTGACGATCCAGAGCTCGCCGTCAACCCTAGCCTCTGAGTACTCCGCGTCCGGATTGACCCAGATGTTCGTGGCGCCGTAGATGGTCTCGGGGCGCAGAGTGGCCGCGACCAGGGCGAACTCCCCCAGATGGAATTTGATCAGGTTGAACTCCTCCGGGGAGACCCCCTCTCCTTCCATCCTGTCGTGGTCCCCGGTGGGGCTCTTGTCGAAGGGGCACCAGACGACGGGGTGGGTTCCCTGGACGACATACCCGAGCTCTCTGAGACGGAGGTACTGCCACTCCACAAATTTTCTGAAGGCCGGGTCGATTGTCCTGAACTCGCGCCTCCAGTCGATCGAAAAGCCAGTGTCTTTGATAACCTGGCGGCTCACCTTGGTATAGTACGACGCCAGATATTCGGGGTCGACGAACTTCTCGACCTCCTTCTCTGGGACTCCATCCATATCGATGAAGGCGCGCCTTACTGCTTGGTCCCCCTGCTTGAGCCTCTGGCTCATCCCGACGATGGTCTTCCCCGTCCAGTGCCAGGCGTAGGGGAAGAGGACATTGTATCCCTGCAGACGCCTGAAACGGGCGTAGAACTCGACCCGCGCCAATGTGAACGCGGTCCCTACGTGGACCGGGGCGTTCATGTAGGGGAATGGGACGGTCACGAACATCTTCTTCTTGCCTGACACCGGGTCTGGTTCGAAGACGTGTTTGTCGTTCCATACCTTCAGCCAGTACTTTTCCTTCGTGGACATCCGACTCAACTCTGGACCGCGGGCCGGAGTTTCTCTGCCATGGCTGCTGCCTCGTCGATTTTGTCAGTGAGCGGACCCCCGCCCTGGGCGAAGGTTGGCGAGCCTCCCCCGGACCCACCGAGCATTGGGGCGAGTTGTCTTACAATCTCAGACGCAGAGAACCCTGCCTGTCGGGCAGCTGAGCCGACGAAGGAAACAATTCGGGCAGACTTTCCTGAGGAAAAGAGGGCTACGTAGATCAGCGACGGTTCGGCGGAAACGCTCTTCTGACCCTGAGCAATAATCTGATCCTCCCCGATGGTCGGATTCTTTGAAACGTAAAGCTTTGCCTGACCCAAGTTCTTCGCTTGTGAGGCGATTCCCGTGGAAGACATCTCGACAATCGCCTGGCCCAGGCTCTTCTCTCGGGAGCGGGCTGCCTCCAGCTCGCTGAGGATGGTCTTTGCGACCTTCGGGAGGTTCTCCCTTTGGGTGCCGAGGACGCTCGAGAGCTCCTGCAGTTCTGAGTCCATCCTGTGCATGTATTCGATGGCCGCCTCCCCGGCGACGAACTCGAGCCTTTCGACCCCGTCCTGGACGCGCTCCGCCTTGATAACTTTGATGAGGCCTACCTCGCCCGTCCTCCTTGTGTGAGTTCCTCCGCAGGCTTCGATGTCCCACCCCCCGATGTCCACGACCCTCACGAGTTTCCCCGGGACCACCCCGCCCTGGTAAAGCCTGAAGCCATACTTCTCCTCCGCTTCCTGCCTTGGCATGAAAGTGTTCTTCACCGAGAGGTTTCTTCTGACTATTTCGTTGGCCAGGTCCTCGATCTTCTGGACCTCGGCCTCGGTCAGGTGAGCGAAGTGAGTGATGTCTATCCTCCCGTAGTCCTCCTCCTTGAACGCCGAGTGCTGCCAGACCCAGGGTCCCAGAACCTGGCGTGATGAGCCGTTGATTATGTGGGTCGCAGTGTGGATCTGTGTGATTCTCCGCCTCCTTCTGGTGTCGACGTGGCAGGTGACCGTGGCCCCTGCCTTGGGTGCCTTCCCTTCGACCCTGTGGATGACCACTTCTCCGTATTTCTCCACGTCGACCACCTTTGCGTCTCCGATGGTCCCCCTGTCAGGCTCCTGACCTCCTCCTCTCGGGTAGAAGACGGTCTGGTTGAGGACGACGTAGCCGCCTTGGAAAACCTTGGCGACCCTCGCCTTGAAGTCGAACTTCTCCTTCTCGTCGTAGTATAGAAGTTTCGTGGGCGGGAGGCCCGCAGTGTCAAACTTCGGCTTGGGCTCCTCCACGCGGCGGGTAACATGCCTAGCCTGGACCTGTTCGTAGAAATCTTCGGGCTTGTCTATGAGGGCCCCAGCCTCAGCCAGCTGCTCAGGCGTGACCCCGTCCGAGTCGTATAGACGGATGAGTTGGTCGGTGGGCACCGGCTTGCCTGCCAAAGAAAGCGAGGAGACGATTTTCGAAACGCGGTCCGACGACGATTGGTAGCGGGCCGCCTCGACTTCGAGGACCTTGGCCACATCATCCCTGTGCTCAGCCAATTCAGGGTACATGGCTTTCAGATGGTCGATGTGCCAGTTGGCCACGTCTGTGATGGAGATAGGGAACTTGTGGTGGCTGATGAAGTTCATCGCCCTCCTGAACACTATTCTGAGGTTGTAACCTCCCCCGGAATTGCTTGGGAGCATCCCGTCGGCGATTGAGAAAAGAAGTGTCCTTGCATGGTCGGCTATGGCGTACATGGCCTCCTGGGGGGCGAGTTGGGACTCGAGGGCCTTCGCATCGACCTTCAGCTTCTTTGCTATGACCTCGCGCTGCTGCGAAAGGGACCCAAACTCGTCGACGTTCATCGTCCCAGCGAGCTTGGAGTACGCCAGGAAGAGCTTCCTGTCGACCTCGACCTTACAAAGGTCGTTCATTCGCTTCAGGACTGTGGCGAAGTTCGCGTCGTAGTTGGTGGGGGTCCCCTGACTTAGCCAGGCCCACCGCTGGAGGCCTGTCCCCATGTCGACCACGCGTTCTTTCATCTCGTGGTAGTCTGTGATGTCCCCCTCGAAGGCCGTGAAGACTGCGTTGCCAAGTTCGAGGCCTCGGACGAAGTACTCCAGGGAGTAGCCGAAGGCCCCGTAGCCGACCCAGACGTCCTCGTTGAATGTGATCTCCTTCTTGTCGATCCCGAATTCCTTTGTCATCAGCTTGAAGTCGAGGTCGATGCACTTGTCCTTCCAGTAGCCTCGTTTGTCTGCGATGCTGTGCTGCCCCACCATAACGAATGAGGTGTAGTGCTTCCCGCTGACCCCGACGTTGGGAATGTCGTTGAACCTCATGCACATCTGAGGCACCACCAAAGGGTTGGCTGGGAGCTGGAAGACTACCTTCCCTGCCTCGACTCTCTGGAAGTCGATGATCGATGCCACCGTGAAGTAGAGGTCGGGTCGCCATCTGCTGACTACAGGGTATCGTTTCACGCTCGAATGTCCCTTCTTCACGAAGAAGCGCTCGATGGCCTTCCACGAGCCTACTTCGTCGAGCTTCTTGCTTGTGGGAGGGTCCCCGATGAAAGAGTAGGGGGAACACGGCTGGTCATCACATCTCTTCCTCTCAGGGTCAAGAGTCCAGAAGAACCGTCCGCAGTTCTGGCATTTCTTCCTCATGAAGCCCTCCCGTTTGAATAGGTCAACCAGGTAGTAGCGCTTGTAATTGGCTGAGAACTTCGCTCTCAGAGCTTCCTTCTTTTCATTCAACTATTAGGGACCACGGGCTTCAAGCCGTCGTCGGCCTGAAGTAGATAAACATGGAATGGCTCTTGCATCATTAGACACCTCGACCTCCCCCGTATTCGATTTGTCTCAATCTGTTCTCGGGGGTCCCCGGCATCAAGACTGCTGGGACTCCTTTGGATCTCCTTCTCCCCTTGACTTTGCACCTACCTCGTGCCTTGTGCCTCCTCAAGTTCTTTACAATCTTGTGACACACGTCACAGACAGGCATTGCGAATCGAACATCATCCTTAGGCCTGAACTTAAGAACCCGCGCCTTCCCCAATGAAACGCCGCGGAAATCGCCCGATATCGGGACTAGGTTCTCTTTTTCTCTCAAAAAGTTAAATACGGAACGGAGGCCGCCTGTTCGCGATTCAAGATGGAGTACATCTACGCCGCCCTCCTCCTTCACAAGATGGGCAAGCCGGTGAACGAAGAGAACCTGACCAGCGTGGTCAAGGCCACCGGATCGGCTCCGGACGAAGTGAAAATCAAGGCACTTGCTTCCGCTCTCAGCGAGGTAAACATAGACGAGGCGCTGAAGAACGCGGCCACAATGGCTGCCGCACCGGCCGCGGCCGCTGCACCCGCAGCAGCTGCGAAGGCGGAAGAGAAGCCAAAGGAAGAGGAGAAGAAGGAGGAAGAGGCTCTACAGGGTCTCGCTTCGCTCTTCGGCTAAGATAAGTTCAGATTCTTTTATTCCGTAAGGCCCTTTTCCTTAGCCTTCGCTGTAAGCGCCGCTGCCTCAGCCTCGGCCTTCCCCAATATCAACGGGGCTGTCTCCTTGGTGAGGAACCCAGCTTCCACTGCGAGGCTCATTGCCTCCCGGTATG
>DATGVR010000042.1:0-51483 GCA_035300255.1 Nitrososphaerales archaeon | reverse complement strand
TTCCACGAAACTATGCGACCACGATACGATTCAATCTACTCGCTGATGATGGATGAAGCGCTTGCACCCGATGTCCAAGGTGGACTAAGCGATGCAGAAGCGAGCCTACTCTTGCCTCAGCCGATTGAGTACCCTCACGGTAGAATCTTTGCGATGTATAATGGCGACCGGCGGCTTCTAGGCATCGCTAGGCTGTCCCTTGTTAGCAAGTTGAAGGTTGAGCCTAGCTCTGTCAGAACAAGACTCTCCAGCAAGAAGGGTCGCAGGCATACGGTAAGAGGGATTGAAGTTGTGACTAGAAAGAACAATTACTTGATTGAGATACTATCAGGTGGGAAGAGGAAATGGCTCGATAAGGTGGGAAGAATTCTTTGGCATCCTGAGAAGCTCGAAAGAGCCAGGATTCTACTTGCCACCTATTCCAACTAGAATGAACATGTCTTCAAAGAATTTGAAGGGCTAACGGCTTGAAGTCCCCCAGGTAATTTGTTCAGGAAGCCCGGGATTCTATTTTGTTTGGGAAAATAAGGCCTATTTGAGCTTCCTCGCCTCTCTTTCAGTTTCTCTTAAAACAAGGACGTCCGCCAGCCTTATCGGTCCCTTGACGTTTCTCGTAAGGATTCTTCCCTTTTCTTTTCCCTCCAGAATCTTGACTCTGACCTGGGTGATTTCGCCTGCGACCCCCGTCCTGCCAACTATCTGGACGATTTCGGCCGGGGTTAGTGTCTCGACTTCCTTCTTGCTGCTCATGCGGCCTTCTTCAGCCTCGCCAGCTCTTGGGTGACCTGTTCGAGGATTTGCGCCCCTTCACCGGGATCAAGGACCGCAGCAGAGGCTGTGGACACGTCTATTCCAATGGCGGGCCCGATCTGGTCCTTCGATGGCACAAAGACATACGGAATCTTCCTCTCGTCGCAGAGAATTGGAAGATGGGCGACCACTTCGGGGGGGTTCACGTCCTCGGCAATCACGACTAATTTTGCCAAGCCTCTTTCGATGGCTTTCGTCGATTCGTTCGTCCCTTTGCGCACTTTACCGGTTCGGGAGGCCTGCCGTAGGACTTCGTAGGCGGCTTCAGAAACTTCCTTGGGCGTTTCGAACTTGATGTAATACGGCTTCTGACCTGGGGTCATCTTTCAAATCTCCCAAGCCAGCCCTTCAGGACGAGGATATAAACGGTTGGGGCGATTGCGCCGAAAATCCGTCTAAACAGACTTGATGAACTTTCCCGATTCGTCGAGTCTGCAGAACCCAAAGCGGGGAAACTGAACTATGTCCCCGACCTTGGTGTCGGCTACCGCGAGCTCCGAATACCCATGGACCTCACCGAGACTCTCCTCGTTGAACACGTCCCCATCCAAGAATAGAGGTCCCGGAACCAGGACATCCACTTCCTTGTGGGAGGGGGTCACCCATTGGACTTTCTTTGATTCTTGGACCAGCTCGTCCCCCGCGTATCTACCGATCGGATTCGGGCCAGCGGAAGTAAGTTCTACGTTGTACAGGTCCATTAGCCTGAACACAGACCCTTTCTCGATGACCTTCAGATCGCCCGAAGGGAGATAGAAGTTCCCGTCCGTCGCGATTGACCTGCTGCCCAGGTCCTTCTGAGGATGGAAGGTCAACGTCACCATGCGTTTTGGAGCGCCTTCGACCACCAAGCTGATGGGGTCAGGCACAAAGAAAATCCGCCTCGAGACGGGGTCGAGAAGCTTCCTGTTTATCGAAAGGAGTATGCTCCAGTCGTACTCGTGTTCGGCCTTCGTGTAGCCGACTTGCAGAGTGAAATCTCTTATCGCTTCGGGGAGAATTCCCCTGCGCCGGAGCCCGTCTACGGTGGGCATCCTCGGGTCGTCCCAGCCGGAGACGAGTTTCTTTTCGACCAGGGGCCTCAGAAGTCTTTTCGAGACGGGGGTACCCTTGAAGTTGAATCTTGAGAATTGGATGACCTCCAAATGCCTGAATTTCAGCGCGTCGCGAATCTGCTGCTGCAGCTCATTCCTGAATTCGGAGCTCCTGAGGACGTGGGTGATTCCACACACTTCGTCCTCGACGGCGTTGGCGAGATCGTAGGTCGGCCAGAGCGTATACTTCTCGCCTGTGAGGGGGTGGGGGTGGTTGATTATCCTGAACAGGTTGGTGTCCCTCAGGGAGTAATTGGGGCTCTGCATGTCACCTTTGAATCTGATAACGAAGGAGCCCTGCTCGTGTTTCTCAGACAACAGTTCATCCCAGATGCGAAGATTGGCCTCGACGGAGTTTTCTCTGTGCTCGCAAGCGGTTCCTTCGAACCTTAGCCTCTTGACCTTGGCCTCGTCGCAGGAGCAGCCATAGGCGCTCCCCATTTCCAGGAGCTTCCGCCCATGCTCGTAGATGAGGTCCATGTCGTCGGAGACGTTCTTCTCGTAGTCGCACGTTATGGAGAGCCAACGGATGCCCCTCCTGAAGCTCTCGTAGTACTCGAGGGCGACTTTCCTGGGGTTCGTGTCCTCGAAACGGAGCCAGAGCTTGCCGTCGTACTGAACCTTGTACAGATAGTTGATCGTGAAAGCCATGGCATGGCCGACTGTCATGAAACCTGAAGGCTCCGGCGGCAGACGGAAGGCAGTCTTTCCCTTCAGGGCGTTCGGGAGCGGTGCGAGACCGACCCTCCCCTCCCTCTCCTGGAGCGTCGCTGATTCGGGGTATTTCTTTGCGAGAAGCTGCTCTTGCTCAGACTGCGACAACGCGTTTATGCGCTTCATCGTGGCCCAGACTTCTCTCGTCGCCCTGGTTGGGTCTGACCTGAGCTCAGGCAGTTCGGCGAGGACCCTCCCGATGACCGCGCCGACTTCGGCTTTCCCTCCATGCTTTGCCGCGTTGACCAGAGCGGCCTTCTCGATGATCGAGAGCTCCCTTTCGTTGAGCTCCGGCGATTCGTCTACCATTCTCGCTCTACTGCGAACCTTGCGAACGCTTCGAGGAGTGCGACCGCGTCCCTGTCTCCTTCCCATTTGATACCACGTAAAATCCTGACCGCCTCTTTCATTAGCTCCGAAGCCCGCTTCCTCGCATAACCTACGGCGTCGTACCGGTCAACCATGGAAAGTACGAATGCAACGTCTGCCTTGGATTTTTCATGCCTCGCCTTGTTCATTATGGAGAGTAGCTTCTCTCTCTCTCCTCCGGCAGCCCTCTGGAGAAGGTGCAAGATGATGAGCGTCCTCTTCCCCTCGAGGATGTCGTCCGAGGTCGCTTTTCCGTACTTCTTCTGGTCGCCGACGAGATTTAGGGCGTCGTCCTGAATCTGGAACCCGACCCCGAGGTTGACACCGAATTCAAGCAGGTCATCCAAGACATTCTCCCCTGCCCCGGCGACTATTGCCCCCAGCCTGCAAGGGCTCGCCACAGTATACCACGAAGTCTTGCGTTTGCACATCTCAAAGTAGTCGTTCTCATTGAGGTCCCATCTTTTCGCGGCGACCCATCCAAGCTCCATATGCTGACCCTCGGTCGTCTCATTCACCATGGTAGAGAATTCTTTCATCACCAGTAAGGTCTTCTTGAGGCCCAGCATGTCCCCGTTCAGTAGGAGTGTCCCCCACATTCGGGCGTGCAGGGCATCGCCCGCGTTCAGCGCAAGTGCAACGCCATGTTTCCGATGCAAAGAAGGCTTGCCCCTGCGGAGCTCGGAGCCGTCCTCTATGTCGTCGTGGATGAGAATCCAGTTCTGGAAGAGCTCGATGCAGGCGGCGGTAAGAAGCGCGTCTTCCTCCGTCCCTCCGGCTGCCCTCGAAGTTGTCACGCAGAGAAAGGGCCTCATCCCCTTCGCTGGACGCGCTGGATAGTCCCTCATCATTTTGTAGAGGAGGTCGACTTCCTTGACCTTGCTCGATTTCGGGAGAAGCTTTGTGAGTATGAGTCGGTCGACGTTTCCCTTGATGCGTTTCATCTCTCCCTGGAGGTCGGACAAATTCCGTGCTGGCGCCTCTTCTTGTCGGCCTAGGACCTTACCACTGTCCCGTAGAACTCGAGGCCTCGCAAAGCTTTCGAGAATTCGTTCCTCCTGTACCCGGAGACAAAGCAGACTTTGGTACCACCGGCTGCGATCCTAGAAGCAACCTCCAGCTTCAGTTTCATCCCACCAGTCGCGTCCGTTCCGCTTAGCACATTCATCCTCCTGATTTTTGACGGTGAGAGCTCGGGGATTATCACCCGGCTGTTCTCCTCGTAGACCCCGTCCACGTCGAGGGCGAACACACACCTTTCAGGCGAGAGAATCTTGGCCAATTCCTGCACGATCACGTCCCCGGAGATCACCTTGAACCCGCCCTGCGCAAGCCCGACGTCTCCGAAAGTCACCGGTGTCAGATTCTCCTTCAGGAGCCCGCGAATCCATTGGGCGACAGGAGCCTTCCCTGCCCGGCTGATGGCGTCGAAAGGCGAAAACGGGTAAGGGCTGAGCTTGAATTCCATCATGGTCTTGCAGACCAAACGGTTGAGCTCGTACATGGCACCTCTGGTCTGCGCCACTCCCGAGGCGGGCGCAGGCCCTGGGTTCGAATTGATTCCATGCTGCCTTGCGACGGTGTGGCCATATGAGCCCCCTCCGTGGACCACAACAACCTTCTCATCGCATGATGCGATTTCTTCGGAGAGAGCTGATACGACATCTGGACGGTATGAGAATGGCTTCGACTTGTCGGTGATGACCGACCCACCGAGCTTTGCGACTACCGTTCTAGCCAGCTTCTCACTCCCTTGGCTGGGACCCTGGCGATGAACGTCTCGAACCCTCGCGCCTTGAGCCCCGATACAATGCTTTTTTCCTTTGCCTCAGGCGCGACTGCAACCACGCTCCCTCCCCCGCCAGCGCCAGTTAGTTTTGCCCCGTAGCTCCCTGTGGAGTCGAGGTACTCGACCATCAAGTTCAAGGTGGGGTTCGAAACCCCAATGAATCCGAGGACTGCCTGGTTCAAGCTAAGGACCTTTCCCAAACCCCTCATGTCGCGGCCGGCGAGCCTTTCGGCTGCCTGAAGGCTAAGGTCGCTCACCGACTCAGAGACGACGGAGAACAGGCCCGGGAGGGTCTCCTTGAAGGAGGAAACGCGCCGTATCTGTCCTTTCGTGCTTCTGCTCTGCCCTGAGTAGGAGACAATGAGCGATCTGTGGCCCGTGAAGGATACCTTTTTCGGCCTGCGGCCCGCTCTAAAGAGAAGGACGCCGCCGTGGGAGCAAATGGCGGAATCGATTCCAGAAGGCTTCCCGTGAATCGCTCGCTCTCCCGCCATGGAGAACCTGGCGACCTCTTCGGGTCCAAGCCCAAGGGAATTGAGCCTGGAAAACGCCGAAGCCACAGCGACCATAGTGGAGGCTGAAGATCCAAGTCCCGCCCCCTGGGGAATGGCGGAAGAGATTGAAACCTTGACTTTGGGCTTGGCCGAGAATTCCCTAGCCATTTCCTCGACGACGAGGCCCACCGGTTTCAACTGGGTCTGTTGGCTGGCGAAGCGGTCCGACGTCGCCTCGAATCGGGTGGAATTCGACATCTCTACCCTCACCCCTCGGGGCAGAGCAGCTGCCAAGGCCCAGGCCCCGTGTACGACGAAATGCTCACCGGTGATTATTACCTTTGACGGCGCCTCAGCTACAGCTTTCAAACTCACACGAATCTCAGGGCCCCGTAACCCACGACTTGAAGATTCTCTCCTGTCATGTCGCCGCTTGTTGCGTACTTCAAGAGTTCCCCCTTCGCAAGACCGAGCAGGCGAGCTGCTTGCATCACTGTGGCTATGGCGCCGAAACCACATGCGGTGACTTGCAGCCTATCCAGGGTCGAATAGAAGCCTTCGACATCCATCATTTCGACCTGCTGTAGCAGGGCCGAGTCTTTTTCCTTGGCGGCTTCAGCAGGTTCGTAGTGGGTCAGGTCGGACGAAGCGATAAGGACCGCCTTTCTTCCTCGGACGATTTCGACCAAAGCCTTGGAGACAGCCGAGGCAGTCTCGACGTCCTGAAAAAGCAGAGAAACTGGGAGGAAGGGGACGGCGCTACCGAAGATTTTCTGTAGGAAGGGGAGCTGGACCTCGAGAGAATGTTCCAGCCGTTGCGCGTCGGGGTCGAAGGCCGCGACCCCAGCCAGCTCAACTAGCTGTTTCGAGGCAATGGGGTCGACTTTCATTCTCCCAAGCGGGGTTTCCCACTCGCCGCTCTCGAACGTTGACACACCGCTCCCGATCCCATAGTGATTGGGAGCCACCACTACGATAAGGTCCGGGTCGCGGAGGGACGAAACATGCAGGTAGCTGTGGGCTGCGACTGGGCCGGAATAGATGTAGCCTGCGTGGGGGGAGACCACGGCGACCACCTTCGCGTCCCCCTTCGGTGCAAGAGGCGAACGTCCGGGACCGAGCGGGTGTGAGTAACATTTGTCGATTGCGGCAGAAAGCTCATCCGAGTCCGAAGGATAGAACTGGCCGGCGACGGCCGGCTTCCTAACAAGCAACGGCCTGTGCTATTCGCGTCGGTCGGATATACGTTCTTCAAGCATCTCGGACTTCTGCTCTTCATCAATCTTGGTCTCGAAGTCCTCGATGGTATACTTCATCGGCTGGTCTGCGGCCAGAAGTCCGGCATGGGTGAGCGTGAACCTTGCCAAGAGCCAGAAGATGGCGGCTATGGCCTTTCGGCCCCTGTTGTTTCCCGGGATTACGAGGTCTATGTCATCGGTGACGTTGTCGGTGTCGCAGACGGCTATTACAGGAACGCCAAGCTTCCCTGCCTCGACCATGGCTTGCTGGTCGGACATCGGATCGGCGACGACGACGAGCTCGGCGTCGAGGTGCCCGGGGTACAGGGGATTTGTGAACGTCCCCGGCATGAACCTCCCTATCCGGGGTAGCGCACCGGTCAATTCGCAGAACTTCTCGACAGCTACGGCGCCGTGCTCGCGGCTGGTGTAGACGACCGTGTTTTTGGGGCCCGTGGCCGCTATGAACTTCCCTGCGACTTCGAGCCTCTCGAGCGTCTTTGCGTAGTCTATCATGTGGAGCCCGTCTGGCCTCGGCCTCGCGGTGAATTTTTCCATCGTCTTGGTGCGGACTGGAGTGCCGATGCGGATTCCCGTGGCAAGTAGAGCTTTCTCTGAGAGGCCATGGACCACCATCTTGTCAGCTGAACCGGCTTCGTCATCCTCGATATCTGACATCGCTGGTCTTCCTATCAGCTACTGCAGCTCTGCCTTCCGACTGAAGAAGGGCAGGACCTGGTCGATCACGTCCACGGATGAGATGAGCATGCGCCGGCAGCAGTATCGCTTGAGCCCCAGATCGTCCAGAACCCTTCCCGGGTCTTCGCCTCCCTTCGTTCTTGACTGGAAGCTTACGAACTTGTCTCCGATGAGGTTGCCACAGGTGAAACAGCGGATTGGGATCATCATGGTCTATCTGTAACTCTTTTGTCGTTTCCTTCTGGCTCCGGGTCCTCCAAACTTCTTGGGCTCTGCCTGTCGCGGGTCGCCAGATAACAGGTATTTATTGTATGCATTCATCTTCTCCCGAAGTTCGTTACCGCGGACCTGGTCGACGTATGCTCTTGCAATGGCCATCGCGGCGGCGTCGGCCTGCCCCATGAAGCCTCCTCCTCCCACACTTACGTCGAGGTCATACTTCTCTCTAAGCTCTCCTACCACATAGACCGGAGCCAAGAGATGTAACCTAGCCGGCTCAGGTTCCCACAATTCGACGGGTGTACCATTGATGCGGATCCGGCCTCCGCCGGGCATTATTGCGGCCGTCGCCCTCGCTGTCTTCCTCGCCCCCGAATATAGCTTGGGGGCTTTCTTGACCGGCGTCTTGGGCGAAGGGCTTGGCAAGATTACTCGTTCCACCCGAGGCTCTTTGACAGGTCTGCCATGGTCACGTACACCGGGATCGGGCGCGACGCAGCCGTGTCCTCGAACTTCGTCATTTTCGACCCTGTGACTTCGGACGGCACTCCGATGTATACCCTCAGCCTCTTCATTGCCAGAGCCCCCTTGGGCTTCTTCCTTGGGACCATTCCCCTCACCATCCTGCGGAGGATGTTGTCAGGACGTCGGGGATGAATCGGGCCGTAGATTGGGTTGACCCTGCTGGACAACTCTAATTTTTTGGTCCACTCCGTGACGACCGAGGTCCTCGACCCTGAGATTAGCGCCTTTTCCGCGTTCACAACCACGACCCTCTTCCCCGAGATGATGAGTTTGGCGACCTTTGACGATAGTCTTCCCGCGATCTGGTCCGAGGCGTCGACGTATACCGTGCTCTCACTGGACAAGCTTTACTCCGCTCCCTTTGGGGAACTTTCTCAGGAACTCTTCGACGGAGAGAGCTGAACCCCCAGATGCTTCGATCTTCGACTTCGCGGCCGACGAAAAAGAAAACGCCCCGACGATGACCTTCTTGTCTATCAATCCGGTCCCGAGGACTTTGCCAGGGACAAACACAGGATGATCGCTCTTGGCGACCCTCGATATCCTGGTAAGGTTCACTTCGACACGATTGATGGCCGGGTTCGAGAGCATCTTGGATGCCACGTGCCAAATTGGGGCCTTCTCCTTCTTTCCAGCCTTTTCTAACATTACAGAAGTCTGCCGGAGAACAGGGTTCGAGGCCGTCACTTGGCAGCACCGACCGCGACCTGAATCTCGTTGAGCTTCTTCTCCAAAAGCTCAATCGCCTTCAGTACGACCTGGCGGGCCGGGAGCCCCCCCGCCGATTCCACCATGAGGTTGAACGTCCCCTCAGTCTTTCCGTCCGTCAGAGCCGAGACCGTGCATGGCTGCCACTTCGCGTGTTCCTTCCCCCGTCCCAGTCGGGCGTAAGCCTCAAGCTTCACAGATTGGCCAAAGGCGAGTTTCACAAGAGGTATCGTCTCGCTGACTGGTCTGACCTCCCTGTCTTCTGATACGAGGTCGCCCGAGGTTACAGTCGAAACCTTTTCTTTTCCCTTTGCGTCCAAGACGAATAGGACTCGACACTTGTGGCACCCGAGCGGATTGCCGCAGTCGCATTCTTCGGGGAGGTTGTAC
This sequence comes from Nitrososphaerales archaeon, assembly GCA_035300255.1. Lineage (GTDB taxonomy): Archaea > Thermoproteota > Nitrososphaeria > Nitrososphaerales > Gagatemarchaeaceae > UBA183. The sequence goes on along the minus strand of DATGVR010000042.1, from coordinate 42,434 downwards.
CTTTCCAAGTCCGTCTTGATGGGTATCATTCCCAGCCTATGAGCCAAAATCTCATCGTAGAGGACCGAGGAGTTCTCGAGTATCACAACGTCGTCAATGGCCATGGAAGGGACTTCGGAGATGCAGAACCTTCTGACGGCGTTGGCGTACGACCTGTCTATCCCTTCAAGCTGGAGCGTAACGGAATTCCCAGTGTCCTCTAGGACCTTCACCTTAACCAACGACTACACCCGCTAGGTCTTGAGAAACCATGAGACGACCCGTTTCAGCGGTCGGGAATAAGTTCGGGTTAAAAAGTTTTGGAAGCTCGAGCCAGGATAGTGACGGGGATAGACTGGACCCCGCCCAAAAAATGACATGAGAGCCTTCAAAACTTATAACAGCACAGAGAACGGCAGGTCCGGAATATGTCGGAAGCGGCCGAATTCAGACACTTAGTGAGGATATCGGGGAGGGACCTCGACGGAGGAAAAAAGCTGATTGTGGCGCTGTCGGACTTGAAAGGGGTGGGATACAATTTCGCCCAGGTGATAACTACGAAACTCAGCCTTGACCCGAGGGTGAGGCTAGGCACGCTCACAGAGGACCAGGTTCGTGAAGTGGAGCAAGCGATCCAGAGCACCGCCAAGGCTTCACTCCCGTCGTGGTTCTACAACAGGAGGAAAGACCCTGAGACCGGAGAAGCGAAACAACTCCTTGGCTCCGACCTCGACTTCGTTCAGAAGAACGACATCCAAGCGGAGAAGGATATCCAGAGTTGGAAGGGGATCAGGCATGGACTTGGGCTCAAGGTAAGGGGTCAAAGGACGAGGACGACCGGGAGGAAGGGTCGGACAGTGGGGGTCAGAAAGGCGACACTGGTCGCGGCCGCCAAGGAAGCCGCCAAGAAGGGGGAAGAGAAGTAACACTTGGGAGACCCGAAGAAGGCAAGGAAACAGTACAGCAGGCCCAGGAGCCCATGGAGAGCAGACCAGCTGGCGCAGGAGCTGTACCTCCTTGGCACCTTCGGACTCAGGAACAAGAGGGAGCTTTGGAGAGCCCAGACTCAGCTAAGCTCCGTGAGGAAGCAGGCTAGGACTCTTCTGGCTGCTACGCAGGCGGTCAGGCTCAGGGAGGAGAAGAAACTGCTTGACAGCTTGAAGAGAAGAGGTTTGGTGGGTGAGGCAGCATCGCTTGACGACATTCTGAGTCTTACGGTGGAGGACGTTCTTTCGAGAAGATTGCAAACGATGGTATTCAAGAATGGGATGGCTCTCTCACCCCTTCATTCAAGGCAGTTGATTGTTCACGGTCACGTCGCGGTGGGTGACAGAGTGATCACGATACCAGGATACGAAGTCGGTGGCCAAGAAGAAGGCGTGGTCAAGCTTACTGGCCGCGAGCAATCCCCGTCGGCACCCGCACAGTCAAAGCAAGAGAACCAGCAAGCCCCGGCCGAAGTGCAGCCGGCCCAGGCGAAGTGACGCTGAATGGCTGAGGAAGAAGTCCTTACCGACAGATGGGGTGTCGTTCACATATACTCGTCTTACAACAACACGATTGTACATATCACGGACCTGACGGGCGCAGAGACGATTTCATTCTCTTCGGGAGGAAGGCATGTCAAGGCGGACAGGTTCGAGTCGTCGCCCTACGCCGCCATGAGGAGCGCCTCGGCTGCTTCTGACGTTGCAAAATCGAAGGGCATAACCGCGGTACACATCAAAGTCAGAGCAGTTGGTGGCACTGGGCCGAGGACGCCTGGGCCCGGAGCGCAAGCTGCGATACGCGCCATTGCACGGGCGGGCTTCAAGATTGGGAGGATAGAGGACGCGACCCCGATACCTCATGACACCACCAGGAAGAAGGGCGGACGCAGGGGAAGAAGGGCCTAGAACTTCAAAACTGCTTTAGCACATCAACTGAGTCGACTTTCCCGTCCCCATCTCGGTCGACCCCTCTTAGGAGAGCAGCGTAGTCCCCCGACCTGTACTTCTGGAAGAGGACCTCGGCGAAGTTGCAGATCCCGATTATCGCGGCCTTCGTACCTGCCCCCGTGAGTCCCGCAACGATCACGCAAGTTTTCTGAGGGTCCCAGGGATTGCGCGCCTTCTCCACGATGCAGTCGAGCTCTGAGGCATAGGACTTTCCGGTTTCGTCCACGACCGAACCCCAAAACCCGCTTTGGCTGAACCTGATCTTCAGATGAGGGTTCAGCTCCTCTGCTATCACGTTGGTCCTCGGACCGCCGACGACTATCAGGTTAGAAGCGAGGAGTTTCTCCGCCCTCAGGTCGACGTCGAGCTTCACTGGAAACCTCGACGGGAGGTTCACGAACTGGCCGAGGGCGAAGCCCAGCTGGACCGCGTAGTGTCCATCCCTGGCCTGGGTCCCGGCCTCGCCGTGCTGAAGAGGTGAACCGACCACAACCCATCCCTCGAACTCTCCCTTTTCGAAGAACTCCTTGAAGAAGCGCCCAAGGGCTTTTGAACGGCTCGAGGACCTCAGCGTTGGCATCGGCTCTCCCCTGACGGGGAACTCGACGGCGTATCCGTCTGAGGCGAGGGCGAAGAGGTTGGCTTCTCCTCCCCGTATGTGCTCGCTCCGCACACGGGAGATTAGGCCGGCCTTCTCGAGTCTTCCTATATGGTAATAGATTGTCTGATGGTGGATGTTCAATGTCCGGGCCATCTCTGCAGGATACTCGGGGCCCGAGGAGAGGAGGGCTAGTACTTTCTGGCCTACCTTCCCTGATGCTGGCATGAAGCCGTCGGGTTTGTCCGAGACGAGGACTCGCTTGGCGAGACCCGCTTCCGACTTCGGGTCGAACAGGATCTTCTCTTTGGGCACTTGACTGGACACGGGGATACCACTACTAAACGGTTTTGCATGGTGCCAGGTATCGAGGCTGCTCCGGCGCTCGGAGCATGCCAAGCCAGGTATGCAGGGTATGGTAGAATGTTGTATGGCACTTAAAGAGGGTGGGGGAGGAGGTTCGGCGAGATGTGCGGGATCATAGGGTGCGTGGCTGAGGAGCCGGTGGCCGGCATCCTCCTCGAAGGTCTGAGGAGAGTCGAATACAGAGGGTACGACTCGGCAGGGATGGCAACAATCGACGGGGGCATGTTGACCCTCAGGAAAGGGGTTGGGAGGGTGAACGAAATCGAAGAAGAGCATGAATTATCGAAGCTCAAGGGGAACACCGGGATGGCCCACACGAGGTGGGCGACCCACGGCGGGGTCACAGTCGAGAACGCGCATCCCCATACGTCATGCAAGGAACTCGTGGCCGTCATCCACAACGGCATAATCGAGAACTATGTCCCTCTGAAGAAGTCGCTCTTCGCCAAGGGGCACAGGTTCCGGAGCGAGACTGACACCGAGGTGATAGCACATCTAGTTGAGGATGAGTACAAGCGAACGAAGGATCCAGTCAAGGCGACAGTCGCAGCAACGAAGAGACTCAAGGGGCAATATGCGATCGCTTTGATGTTTCAGGACAGACCGGACGTCATCGTCGGGGCGAGGAAGGACGCTCCGCTCATCGTCGGGGTGGGGGACGGCAAGATGTTCATTGCCAGCGATGTCCTCGCCTTCATCGGGCACACGGATAGGACGATATTCTTGGACAATTTCGAGGTCGTGGAGATCAGCAAGGACGGAGTAAAGATAATAGGGCCCGGGGGGAAAGAAGTCAAGCGCAAGCCGACCCAAGTCGCGTGGGAGCTTTCGGATATCTCCAAGAGTGATTTCGCACACTACACGCTGAAGGAGATCAATGAGCAGCCGCAGACGGTCGTCACAGCTTCCGTTCAAGCGCCGGGGAAGGTGGAGGAGTTCGCCCGGGCGATCAGGAGGGCCAAGTCGCTCTACATTACGGCATCAGGGACTTCGTACCACGCAGGACTCCTGATGAAATTCCGGCTGAACAAGGAGGCGAACCTCAGGGCGGACACGGTTGTCGCGGGGGAGCTGAAGGAGCACTCAGGATTCCTGAAGAAGGGCTCGGTTGTGGTTGCTTTCTCCCAAAGCGGGGAGACGGCTGATGTTTTGGAGGCGGTAAAGGGGGCTAAGATCAGAGGGGCGAAGGTCTACTCCATTGTCAACGCGGCCGGCTCGACGCTGGCACGAGAAAGCGATGGAGTCCTCCTTCTGAACTGCGGGCCCGAAGTCGGGGTCGCCGCCACGAAGAGTTTCACCGCCCAGGTCGTAGTGGCAAGCATGGTGGTGGACGCGGTCCTCGGAAAGAAACGTTCGAACGGAATAAAAGAACTCTCGGAAGCGGTGGTTGAAGCCCTGAAGTGCGACGAGCAGATTCGCGACCTTGTACACGAATACAAGGACAGGCCAGACTTCTACTTCGTCGCCAGGGGATACGAGAGCCCCGTGGCGTTGGAAGGGGCACTCAAGCTGAAGGAGCTCTCTTACATCCACGCGGAAGGGATGCCGGCCAGCGAACTCAAACACGGGACCCTGGCCCTCATTGAGAAGGGGACCCCGGTAGTCGTCTTGAACCCCAGCGGGGACGCCCACGAGGACTCGCTGTCGAGCGCGGAGGAACTGAAGGCCAGAGGAGCAGATGTGATCGGAGTTTCCGACGTCGAGGACAGCGTGTACAAGCATTATGTCCGACTCCCCAAGGTCCAGGCGAAGTTCACCCCGATCGTCGAGGCGATACCCCTCCAACTCCTCGCATACCACATGGCTGTCGCAAAACGCAACGACCCTGATTATCCGCGGAACCTCGCGAAGTCTGTGACCGTCAAGTAAAAGATTCAAGCGGCGGATCCTTCTCTGGGGCCGTCAGGAGAAAACCCGCTCACAAGATAATTAAGTGAACCAAGCAGAAGCCACGGCGTGGTATCCAAGAAGGAAGTACTATCGAAGCCAGTGGCGACCATCGAGGTCGGCAAGAAGAGCGTCTCTGCCCTTCTGGATGAGATGTCTCAGACAGGGTTCCAGGGGAAGAAGCTCGGAGAGGTGGCGAAAATATGGGCTGACATGGCAAAACAGAAAGGCCTCACCATATTTCTCGGCCTGTCGGGCTCCCTTAGCACGACTGGGCAATGGAAGATCATACGCTGGCTCGTGGAGAAGAGGTACGTCGATGTTATTGTGAGCACAGGGGCAAACATTTCCGAGGACATTCTCGAGGCGCTGGGATACCACTATTATCAGGGAACTTGGCTCGCAGACGACGAGGAACTACTAAGACTCAAGGTGGACAGGTTCTACGACGTCTATGCTGACGAGATGCAATATCGCAAGTTGGAGAACACGATATACAAATTCGCGGCGACTCTAGACGCACGGGATGTGTACTCGACCCGGGAGTTCCTCCACAGGTTCGGGGAGTTCCTTTCGAACAAAGGAATCGCGAGCATAGCTGCTGCCGCCTACAAAGCAGGGGTCCCCATCTACTCGCCGGGGCTGATAGACAGCGGATATGGGGTGGCGCTGAGCCTCCTGAGGAGACAGAAGGGGAGGCTGATCAGGCTTGATCAGACGAAAGACATGGAGGAGCTGGCGCAGATCGCAGAGAAGACAAAGAGGACGGGGGTCGTATATCTCGGAGGAGGGGTCCCCAAGGACACCATCCAGCTTTCGACCATCATAAAGTCACTCGCCAAAGGGGGGGAGGAAGAAACTCCCCACGAGTTCGCCATCCAGATTACAGCGGACAGTCCCCAGTGGGGTGGACTTTCGGGGTGCACCCTAGAAGAGGCGATAAGCTGGGGAAAGATCTCGTCAGAGGCGAAGAAGGCGACGCTCTATGCAGACATCACGCTTGCTCTTCCCCTAGTCGCCCACGCACTCAACGAGAGAGTGGATAGAAGGAGCTTCCCGCCGGACCTCGGCTGGGTGTTCAAGAACTAGGCACTTAACAATCGCCTGACGACGGAAGGACATCGTCTGGCGAGGAGAGGTGCCGCCCCAAGGTAGGAGTCCCTTGATTTTCGGGAGGGGGAGAACTTTCCGAGCTCAATGGCAGCCTTGATTTTCTCGTACCCGTGCTCGTCCCCGCGAAGCCTTAGCGAAATCTGTTCCCGTTCAGCGTAGACTTCGGGATGCGCTCTGAGGTCTCGGGACATCGCCGACTTTTCCACTTTCATGGATAAGAGAGACGACTTGAGCCTCGAGGTGGCCACCAGCGAGTGCGCCAGGGCCTGGCCAAGCATCCTCCGGACCACCGAGTCAGAGAGGTCGCGCTGAAGGCGCGTCACCTGGAGACGGTACGCCAAGAGAATGAGCAGAGAATTGGAGACTTCCACCTGCCCTTCGGCGTTCTCGAGGTCAACCGGGTTGACCTTCTGTGGCATTGTCGACGAGCTCACCTTGCCCGGGCGCAAGAAGTGAATAAGGTCGAGCGCCTGGTAGAGCCAAAGGTCTCGGGAGAGGGAGAGCACCAGTTGGTTGACGTTGATGACATAGTGCAAGATGTCGGAGAGTCGCTCTCCGGGAACCACCTGGGTCGAATATGTTGCGGGTTCGACTTCAAAGCCACCAACGAACCGCGAAAGCTCGTCGGGCCAGTCCCTGGCTGCAAGAAGGGCGAATGATGCAAAGGTCCCAACCGCCCCTGTGAATTTGGCCTGAGGGCGGAGCCTACGCAGGACGGAGACCCGTTCGGCGATTCTTACTGCGAAGACTGCCATCTCCTTGCCGAAGGTGGTGGGGACCGCTGGCCTGCCATGCGTCCTGGCTACCATCGCGGTGGCAGCCTCTCTTCTCGCGATCTTCGCCAGTTCTGTAGCCAATGAAGTGTAGGCGGGGACCAAGACCTCCTCCATTGCGGACTTCAGTAGGAGGGCATAGGCGAGGCTGTTCGTGTCTTCGCTGGTAAGGCCGAGATGAACGTAGGGGGAGAGTCGGGCGGCCCCCAAGCGCTTCAGTGAGCTGCGAAGGAAGACCTCGACGGCCTTGACATCGTGCCCCAGCTCTTCCTCCAGCCTCTTGACCTCCATCATGTTGGGTTCGACCCTTGGGACGCTTACACGCGGGGCGACCCCGAGCTTCACTAGAAGACGGAGATAGGACAGCTCCACACTGATCCGTTCCCTGGTCAACGCCTGCTCGGAGAAATAGGCTGCCAGAGCATCGGCCTCAGCCCTGTACCTGCCGTCTATTGGTGAGATCGAATCAAAGCTCAATGGTCTTGGACCTCTCTTCTCCATGGGAAACCATAGTTACGCCCACTCGGAGCTCCTTCTCCAGGTAGTCGACCAGCTTCTTGCCCTCTCCGGGGAGCCCGCTGTCGTACCTGGCGCCGTGCAAAGAGAATGGTGATACATAGACCGGTTCCACATCGTCAAGGTGAGCCAGAGACCCCTGGAAATCCGTGGTCTCCGAACCCTGGTGGTTGTATGCCACGCAGACTTTGAAGTCTCTGATTTGGGAGAGAACGTCGAGCTTCGAAACCACGATTTTTTCGGAGCCGTTTAGGGCGAGGCTGTACCTTAGGGCCACGAGGTCCAGCCAGCCGACACGCCTGGGGCGCCCGGTTGTGGCCCCGTATTCATTCCCAATGGAACGAATGTTGTCCGCGACAGGACCTTTGACCTCAGTGGGGAATGGACCGCTCCCGACCCTGGTCGCATAGCACTTCATGACCCCGAGGGACTCCCCAGCCGCAGAAGGCGGGATTCCAAGCGACGCCGGGATGTAGCTCGCGGTAGTGTGTGTTCCTGTAACGAAGGGGTACGATCCGTGAATCAGGTCAAGCAGGGTCCCCTGCGAACCCTCAAAGAGGACGTTCCCGCCCCGCTCGATTATTTCCGTGATCCGGGCGCTGGCACTCCCCACTATTCCTTCCAGGAGCTCCTTTGACTCCTCGGACCAGGATATCAGTCCCGCCGAGTCAACAGAGAGCTTCTCGTAGAATCGGACCAAAGCTGCAAAATCAAACCCTCGCATCAGGTCGGACACCCTTGGTGATAGACGGAGAGCCCTGGCCGCGAAGGACGGCCCTACCCCCCGCCTGGTGGTTCCGATGGCAGACGGTCCCCTCATCTCTTCCAGAACGGCGTCAAGTTGTTTGTCCATGGGCGAGACCAGACTGCACCTATCGTCGACCACAAGCCTACCTTTGACGTCGTCAGGGAGGAGCGAGAGTTCTTCTCCAAGTACGACGGGGTCAACGGCGACCCCTGCCCCGATCAAGAGTTCCTTCCCTTTCAGAGCCCCCGACGGGATGAGGTGGAAGGTGTGTTTCCTGCCCCCGATGACCACCGTATGGCCTGCGTTGCTCCCGCCGTTGAACCGCGCGACCGCGTCGTACTGACCGGCCAGATAATCGACAACCTTCCCTTTTCCTTCATCCCCCCATTGGAGCCCGATGACAGACAGGTTCCCCGTGCTAGACTACCTTCTGGATGTCGTGGGGAAGGCTTTCTTTGTGACCCGCCGCAGTTATCCTCATGAACTCGGCATTCTTTCTGAGCTCATCCAGTGTGTGAGCCCCGGAGTAACTCATACCAGACCTTAGCCCCCCGACAAGCTGTTTGACCACTTCGTCGACCCTCCCCTTGTAGGGGATGAGGCCCTCGACCCCCTCCGGGACGCTTTCCTCGATGACTTCCTCGATGAGCTCATCCTCCCGTTGGGCGCCATGTCCGCTCTCCCTTACGCGGCGGTCGAGGGTGGCCGCCAGCGAGGCCATCCCTCTGGTTAGCTTGTACCTGACTCCGTCCCTGAGAATTGTCGGACCCGGACTTTCTTCGGTTCCGGCGAAAAGGCTCCCAATCATCACTGTGGAAGCGCCGGCAGCGAGCGCCTTGGTGACATCTCCTGGGTTCCTTACGCCCCCGTCGCCGATCATCGGGACATCGCTGTCGGCGGCCCCGGCTGAGCTGTCCATTATCGCGGTCAGTTGCGGGACTCCAGACCCCGTGACGACCCTGGTGACGCAGATGCTCCCCGAGCCTACCCCAACCTTGACAGCGTCGGCACCTGCTCTTATCAGGTCGAGCGCGCCTCTCGCCGTCGCCACGTTCCCAGCCACTACCTCCACATCCCCCAGTTCTTTCTTGATTTCTCGCACGGTGTCGATTGCGTAGGATGAATGGCCGTGAGCGATGTCCACAACCAGGGCATCAGCTCCGGCGTCCAAGAGCCTTCTAGATCGCGCCATATGGTCCCCCTTTACGCCCACAGCCGCCGCCACCCTTAGCCTACCCTTGGCGTCCTTGGTCGCTGAAGGAAACTGTCGTCTCTTCATGATGTCCTTGGATGTAATCAGGCCTGCAAGCTTCCCGTTCCTGTCGACCAGTGGGAGCTTCTCGACTTTGTTCTCATGAAGGATCTTTCTAGCCTGCTCGAGGGTCACTCCCTTGTGTGCGGTGATCAAATCACTCTTTGGGGTCATGACCGTTTTTACTTTCCTGTCCAGATCTTCTTCCAGGGTGATGTCTCTCCTTGTTAGAAGTCCCAAGACCCTGCGGTCCTTGCCGACGACAACGATTCCCCCGATGTCGCGTTCCCTTATGATGTCCCAGGCCTCTTTGACGGTCCCCTCGGGACCGAGGGTAATCGGGTCTTCGATGACGACCCCTTCGGACCTTTTCACTTTGAGAACCTCGGCCACCTCCTCTTCCAGGGAGAGGAACCTGTGGATGACACCTATGCCTCCGAGACGGGCCATTGCTATCGCCATGGAGGACTCGGTAACAGTGTCCATGTTGGCGCTGACCACCGGGATGGTCAACTTGATTCGGCGGGAAAACCTGGTGACGGTGTCTGCTTCCTTCCTGGACTTTACGTTGGAGAATTTCGGGACTAGGAGGACATCGTCAAAAGTGAGGCCGACCCTCAGGTCGGGAGCGGGACCCTTCACCTGACTTCCGCTTGCTTCTTGGCTTTATAGTGTTTGTGGAATCAATGAGCGCCGGGAGTGGGATTTGAACCCACAACGCGGTTTCCCACGACAGGCTGGCTGGCCTGCGGGTTTCCAGGCTTTCGCGATGATGATCTGCGCCCTACCAGATTAGGCGACCCCGGCGACCCGTGCCGAAATCCCGAGGCTTAAAACCTCTACCGGCGAATTTCGCGGGAACGCTAATTTCTTCCTGACGATATCATGGCAGGGCTTGTCATGCCTCCTTCTTCTTAGCTGAATGACTCTTCCAGAGTTTCGGATAAGTCCCAAGGGTCATGATTACGCGTTCCGTTGTCGACGCGAGTCCCTTCTGATGCGACCGCATGTCGTCGGAGGAGAGGAGCGCCTTCCCGATTGCCACGAGCTCTAGCTTCGAGCTCATCAGAACAAGTGTGTCGTCCTTCTTGATCCCATCGGAAAGGGAGAGTATCCCGGGAATCCCTAGGCGAGCCCCATGACAGATTGCATCGACGGCCGAATCACGGACAACTATCCTTGGGATGTTGCCCAGCGTTTCCTCAATCGGACGGACAAGATTCCTCAGGAGGGCCTCATCGCCGTTCTTGAGCCTGTACATGGCGTCATTGAGCTGATGAAGAGTAACGAGTCCACCCGTCTCGGATAGGGGGCCTACCCGGGTCCGACGGAGTTCGACCATCGTGGCACCGACCCCCAGGACTTCGCCCATATCGTAAACAAGCTTTCGAATATACGTCCCCGACTGGCAGAGGCATCTGAAGAGGTACAGGTTTCCTGCCGCCTCAGTGATTTCAAGCTCGTAGACTGTCCGGCTCCTCGTCCGCCTACTAACCGAAGAGCGCTGAGGGGGTCTCTGGAAGATTTCTCCCGTGAACTCGGCGATGACCGCGTCGAGCTGCTTCCGGGGGACAGACGAGTGCAGCCTCATTACTCCGCGATACTCCTTGGGGAAAAGTAATAGGAGGCTGAGGGCACGTGTTGCACGCCCGAGTCCGATTGGAAGGAGCCCTGACACCGGAGGGTCGAGGGTGCCGCTGTGGCCGGCCCTTTGAACACCCAGCAACCTCTTCGTCCAGGCGACTATCTCGTGGCTGGTGGGCCCTCGCGGCTTGTCGAGCGGAACGAGACCATATTCCAACATCGCCGGGATTGGGCGTTTGGAAGGGGGATGGCCATGCTCAGGGTCCTGGGGCTCATCGTCGAGCACGATCATCTTTTGGGGTTGCACGTTAGTCCCTTCTATTCTTCACGTAATGCAGTATTATTTCAGCCACCCGAGACTCATTTATTGAGTCGGTCTCGATGACGAGGTCGAAAGGAGCCAGGTCCTTCCCGAACTCGATGCCGTAGATCTTCTTGTAAAGCTTGTAGTTCTCGATGTCCCTGACGGAAAGCACCTTCAGGCACTTTGAGACTGGGACTCCGTCTCTCTTGGCCATCCTGGCCGCTCTGCTTTTCACGCTCCCGGAGAGCCAGACCTTGAGCCCGTCCTTGGTGAGCCAGGGGACAGGGTAACTGGTGATTACTACGTCTCCCTTCTTGGCCTTGTGAAGCAACCTGGCGTCGACCTCCTTATCGAAGCCCGAGGAACGCTTTCTTTCCCGAAGGAACTTCATCCCCTCCCCCTTGTCCCACCAATCTTCTCCTCCAGGGATGTACCCCTCCTCGATTGCCATTTCCTTGAGGACGTCTCCCCCTCCCACCATTTGGGTCGAAAGCGCTTCTGCGACCGCCTTTGAAACGGTCGTCTTCCCTACGGCGGGCATCCCTGAAATGATGATGGCCCTCAAGAGAACAACTTGTGCTATGTCGTCGTGTGAAGGAGTTTGCTCAGCATTGTGGAAAATGTGAACGAACTCAGGAAGTACCACCAGAAGAGACTGACAGTTCCGTCGGCGTTGACCAGGTATGGTATCGGGATTGGGGAGTGGGCCACTATCACCCCGAAGCCGCCGAGGAAGGAAGCCATCAGGTAGTAGACGCCAAGAAGGGGAATGAAGGTGATTGCTGTCACCTTGAACCTGGCGGTTGAGACCTTCGCCTGGGCTTGCCTCACTTGCACTTCTCTTTTCTTGAGCTTCTCAAGCTTCGCCTTGTCTCCTGCCGCCGTCGCGTCCCTCTTCTCCTTGTTGAACGCACCCACCTCAGCCTTCATCCTCCTTTCCGCCTTGAGGTCGACGACATATCTGGTTACGAACTGAGTTATGAGGCCCAGGCCTACGGACGTCAGCGTCACGAGGAAGGTGGACTCCGGAATGGGAAAGGCCGATGACGCTCCGGTGACCGTGGTTGTCGTGGTAGTCGAATTGACAGCTAAGAGGATGTCCAGTATCACGCGACCGCGCCTCTTAGCATGGAAGCGATTTCCGACGCGACCTCCGCGGCCCTTCCTTCGCTGTTGTTCACCATCAGCATCGGAGCACCCGTAAGCGTCGAAGACACGGCCAGGAAGCTTCGAGCGAGGCCGAGCTCCTCTTCGAGGTCATCCATGGTCACCGTGTCCCGGTACCTCTTGCTGTCTGCGGTCCTCCTCCTTGCGACCTCCTCGGGGCTGGCTTGAACGAGTACAAGATGCGTGGGCCTCAGTGCCCTTACAACATCGAACGGAAGCCCGGGCCAGAATCCTTCTTTCGTCCTAATGAACAGATGTGTGTCTACCACGACTGTCCGGTCTTTCATCTTTGAAATCTTGGAGGCTGCGACCTTTTGCAGGCTCCTCTGCTTTTCGACGGTGAGTTTTCGGATGTCGTCCCTGTTCTTGATCCACTTCAGCGAGAGCCCTGTCTTCAACATCACAGTGCCGAAGTTGACCAGCTTCGCCCCGCGGTATTCGGAAACGAGGCCTTCCACGACCGTGGTCTTCCCAACGCCCGGAACGCCGACGACGACGACACGCAGTCCCACCACCTACCCAGCTCCTATCAGGCCGGCCAGGGCAGGGGAGACCTCTTCCACCTGTTCCTTGAGCAACATCTGATAGTACTGGAGTATGATGTCCACCATCAGCAGGATCCCAATTCCTGATCCGAAGACCCCGAAAAGGTCAGAGACGCCTGCAACCAGGCCGATCAATATTCCGCCGATTATCGTGAGTGTGGGTATGTACCTGTTAAGCATCTGTTCGATCGAAAGCCCGGTCCTCCTGAACCCAGGGACCTGGACCTGGGCGTCCATCAGGTTCTTTGCGACGGCGTGCGGGTTCAATCCGCCGATCTCCACCCACAATCTGGCGAAGAGCACCGCCATTCCTATCAGGTACAGGAGGTAGATCGCGGCATGGATGGGGTCGGCTACGGTGTTGTTTACTCCCTGGGGCGGGGACATGTAGTAGACCAGCCCCCCGATGGGATAGGAGCTCGAGGTAGTTGCGTTGGTCTGAGTGGGGAAGACGGCGATGTAGTGGAACCACCAGGGTGGGTTGCTCCCGACGTAATTGTAGAGCAGCCTGGAGAAGAAGGTGACGTTGGCGCCGAGGGCGGAGACCAGGATGACGGGGATGTTCGAGACGTAGAGCAGCTTGATCGGATATACCCCCTGGAACCCTCGATACTTTATCGAGGTGATGGGGAGTTCGACTCTTATGCCCTCGATGTAGATGAGGACGAGTAGCATCACAAGGGTGAGTACGAATGTCAAGAGGCTCGGGTACTTGAAACCCCTGACGACTATTGTGGGCAGAGTGTTAGTGAAGAAAGAGCTCACGAGTGCGGGGATGAACCCGAAGAGCTCAGTCTGTGTGGAACTTACAGCGAACGGAATGGGCGAGAAGGTGTACCACATCACTGTCTGGCAGACTCCGGCGAGGATGAAGAGGCTGACCCCGCTCCCGATCCCCCACCCCTTCTGGATCAACTCGTCGAGAAGGAGTACCATTAGGCTGGCGATGAAAAGCTGAACGAAAATTATCAGGTCCTGATTCGGCGTAAGGCAGTTGGCCGTAACTCCGGTCGAGCACGCGGGGCCCAGGGCTCCTCCCAGGATGTAGGCGAGAGACTCCCCTACTATGACTATCATCGTCAGGAACTTGGTCGCCGAGCCGAAGATGGCCCTGTCGGCCGAGTCGCTCATGTTCAGCTTGATTATGTCACTGCCAACGAGCAGCTGAAGGATGAGTCCCGAAGTCACTATAGGGCCGATACCCAGCTCCATCAGAGTCCCCTGCGTCGATGCGAAGACGACCCTCAGGAACGCGAGCTGGTCCTGTTGGTGGCCGGGCCCGCCGAACCCGTAGAGCGGGGTGGTCGCCATGATCAGGTAGGCGATGAGGGCGAATCCGGTCCAGACGAATCGCTCATTCAGGGTGGGCTTCTTCTCGGGCTTCGGTATCTCAGGGAGTATCGTCCCTACGCTTTTCATGAATTCGCGCATCGAAGCCAAGGGCTGGAGACTTACTCCTGGACCAGTATCTTTCCGCCTGCGGCCTCTATTTTAGCCTGAGCTTTCTTCGTAAAGGAAGCTACCTTCACTTGGTAGGCGCCTCCGACCTCCCCCGACCCGAGGAGTTTCTCGACCCCGATCGAAGTCAGGTCGAGGGCCTTGCTTCCGCTGGCCAGGCCGTCCAGGTCGCCGACGTTGACCCAGGTGGCAGGGTGGACATAGTAACTGGGTGGCCTGAACGGGTCTCGGCCGAAGTGGTCGGGGTCGTTGAGAATCAGCCAGCTCCACTTGTGCTTGTGAAGTCCGGCGTTGCCATGCCCCCCCTGCTTTCCAGAGTGTCTGTGTTGACCTATCTGGCCGTAACCGTGGGTCCTCATCCCTCTGTACCTCCTCGCCTTGCGGAGCCTTGTTGGCAGCCTAGACCATCCTCCTGACTATGTCATCGAGGTTCGGGTTGCTCCCAAGCAGCCCTCTTTCCGAGAATTGCCTTCGCATTGAGCGCTTGAACCCTCCCTTCGGAGGTGCCAGTCTGAAGTAGGGGAGGACTCCGCCGACTGCGGAGAGCCTGACCTGGTCCTTCACCATCTTCGCAGCCAAATCTTCGTGCTTCTTGTACCCTATCACTTTCAACGCCGCTTGGTCGAGGGTCTTCGTCGAACTGACCATTCCGCGGTTCTTTAGAAGGTCTGCGAGCAGGTCTTCCTTGACTGGAGCCCAGGCGATGTAGTCCTTGCAAAGCTTCAACATCCCGACAGTCGGGGCGTCGTCCGTCACGACCGAGGCCGAGAACCTCTTCGCCACCCAGAGCTCGGTCAATGCCTTCCTAACGGGAGCTGATGAGTTGATGACCCCGTGCAGGTTCACAACCAGAATTAGACCCATCATCGATTCACCTATACGTTGAGCCCGTGGGACATCCTGAAGGCATCGTAGACTGCGTTCGCCAGGGAAGACATCGTGTTTGTGGATCCGAATGTCCTGACCCAGGCATCCTTCACCCCGGCGAGCTGAAGCAGACTCTTCAGGGCGGGTCCGGCGACCAAGCCCAGTGCCCTCGGGGCAGGGATGATTTCGACGGTAACGCTTCCTGCCTTCCCTCTGATCTTGTACGGGACGGAGTGGGGCCTGCCGTCTCGGCATTCCCAGGAACCACATCCTAGCTTGACGGGTATTATGTTCAGCAACGCTGCAGTCGTAGCCTTCTCGATGGCCTCCCTCGTCTGCATCGCCTTCCCTTTACCAACACCGAACCAACCTGCTCCGTTGCCGACAGCTACGACGGCCAAGAATCTTGTGAGCTCCCCTGCGTCGGTCTGTTTCTGGACCACGCTCACCCCCACCACCTCGTTTCGAAGCTCTGGGAGGAGCTTTTTGACGATTTCCGCTTCCCTCACCCTCTGCCCGCTCCTGAATATTTCGTCCAGAGACGTTATCTTACCGTCGTTGACGAGCGTACCAAGTTTGGTCCGGGGGACCCAGACCTGTTCCTCCTCCTGGCGGTCTCGCCTGCCATAGGACGACATCAACTCTTGGCCCCTGTTATCGCTGTCTTCAGCTTCTCGAATTGCGTCGGGTATTCTTCAGGCTTGAAACCCTCTTTGAGGAGGGCCGAGTAACTTCGTTCGTATGCCCCTTTGTCCTGGGAGGATAGTCGAGTGGCGTATTCCGCGATGGATTTGCCTGTGAGCCTCTCCTCGCTCGGGAAGGCTTGCTCTCCCACGGGTACTCTTACTCCGGCGTCGATTACACCTTTGAGGAAGGCCGCTATCCTCGAACCCCTGATGAACGGCACAAGACCATTATAGACAACGGCTTCTTTGACCCCTGAAGAGAGAGCCTTTTTGCCGGCGAGTAGCCCGAGCAGATAGCAGGCCGGCGTCGACTTCGGAGAACCCTTCCATCCCAGCTTCGAAAGCTCCTTCGAGTGAGCCGAGGACAGGACGACGTCCCCCTTTACGGTCGGCTTAACGAACTGAGAAGAAACGTTCTTGTTCGAAATACGGACGACTAGGAGGGGCCTCAGGGACGTGATCGCCCTCTTCCTTGCCCTGTAGTCCGTGATCCCTTCGCGTCGTCTCTTCAGGAGGGGGACATGCGTGGACCTCACTTCTTCGCCTCCTTCATCAGATCTAGGAGGTGCTTTACGCCTCTGACCTGCCCTCCCTTGACCTGCTTGTAGAGTTTCTTGTAGGCAACCTGGCTGATTTCCTCCCTGTCCTTTGCCACCTTGAGTCTCCATCTGAGCGCGCGTACTTTGGCGATCCACCTGTCCTTCCTCGGGTTTCGCGCGAAGGCGGCGCCTTCCGTCGAGCCCGCGCCTCTGCCGCGCTTGAGTTTTCTCGACCGCTCCCTGAATCTTCCGCGCGAGACCCCCTTTTCCGGGGCGACCTTGATCGCACCAAAGCCGACTAGTCCTCTGATTGTGCTTCGAGTTATGGCGTCCTGTATGAGGTCGGAGTACTCGACGTCGAAGATGATCCTGTCTGTGCCGACCCCCAGGACCGATGCCGCAAGACGTCTCTTACTCTTTAGATTCAATTATCCTCAACCCCGTCGGATTCACCACGCGCAGACCAAGCTCCGTCGCCCTCAGGAGTATGACCTCCCTCTTCTTCGCGCCAACAGTCCTGCCGATCCGGGCCACGTCCCTTCCGGGAACCAGGCGGTCGAGATCAGTCACCCTTTGCACGAGTACCTCGAAATGCCCGCTGGGATGAAGCCCTCTTGCCTCTACGGGACCCCTGTAGCCAATCCTCACAAGGGCGGGCCAACCCTTATCCTGACGTCTGACCTTGTTGTCTATCCCCTTGGGCTTTCTCCATTCAGGGTGAATTCTGACATATCGCCAGCTCTCCTGCCTGATGAAAGCGGGCCTGTTTTCGGCCAACTCTTTCCTCTTGGCCACCAGGGCCTTCAGCCTGTTCTCTTCCGAGACCTTCTGCTTGGCCATGATTTCACCAGCCCTGCTCCTTATGGTATATGTAGACGCCGTCGAGGAAGACCCTCTGGTCCTTCCGCTTGATCTTCGTAGCTAGCTCCACGTTAGCCGCCGTCTGACCCACATCCTCGACTGAGACTCCCTTCACGATGACGTCATCCCCTTCGATTGTCACCTTGCAATCACCGACGATCTGCGCCACCCTGGGCGACCTTTCCCCGACGAAGTTTTCGACTAAGATCTGGCTCCCCTTCGTTTTTACGGTGATGGGAAAGTGGGCGTAGACGACCTTCAACTTGTAGGTGTAGCCCTTGGTCACACCGGTTATCATATTGTTTACCAAGCTTGTCACTGTGTTGATTATGACGTTGTCCTTCTTCTTCCTCGAGAACGGAGAAATCAGGACCTTGTTACCCTCGACCGAGATATTCACGTTGATCTTGTCGAAGTGCTTCTTCCCCTCCCCGAGCTTTCCCTTGATAGAGAGGACCCGACCCTGGAGGTCCACTGTCACTCCTTCCGGCATCTCGACGAGTTGCTGGCGTAGCGGCTCAGTAGACATAGCCGATTAACCTCCCTCCAATCTTCTTCTCCTGAGCTTCGAGATGGGACATTACACCCTGAGGAGTTGATACGATCAGCGTCCCGACGCCGACCGCAGGGAGGTATCTGTGCTCCCAATCGACCAGCTTCAGGGACCTGACTGGGAACCTTGGTGATATCACGCTGCACTTGTTGATCTTGCCGAGCAATTCGACCCGGAGCTTACCCCCGAGACCATCGTCGATGAACTCGAACTCGCCGATGTACTTGCGCTTCTGAAGTACTCTGAGGACCTCGCTGGCAAGCTTCGAGGCTGGGATTACCACGCATTCCTTCTTGTTTCTCATTTCGGCGTTTTGGAGGCTGGCGAACAGGTTTGCAAGGACGTTTGTAGCAGGCATTCCATAACCCCCTAGTCGTATTTCCTGAAGCCCAGCTTCTCGGCTACTTCTCTAAAGCACTGCCTGCAGAGGACGAGGTCATAGGACCTGATGACCGCACCGTATTGGCCGCATCTGCGGCAGTAGTGGGTGGACTTGCCGTACTTCCTTACTTTCGGATGCCTCTCTTTCACTGGACGGTCACCCCGAAATTGTCCCTGAAGTATTGCATGGCTTCGTCCCTCGATATCAGGTGCTTTCTCCCCACCTTGGACGTACGTCTGCTGCGCCTGGAGACACCAAAGCCTGGACGCTCCAGGAGGATGGAGACGTTCATGCCGAGGATCCCAATGGCGGGGTCGTACCTGATCCCCGGGATCTCAATGTGTTCCTTGATCCCGAAGGATACCGAGCCCCTCGAGTCAAAGCACGATTCATTCAATTTCTTTTCCCTGGCGGCGAGGAGTTTCACGATGAGTGGGACTGCTTCTTCCCCGCGTACGGTGACGACGACCCCGATGGGCTCTCCCTTGTGGATGCCGAAGTCCCTCACGGATTTCTTCGCGCGGGTCTGGGCTGGCTTCTGGCCCGTCACCTGCTCGAGCACCCGCTTCCCCCTTTCGATCGCTTCCCCTGACTTTCCCAGTCCAATATTGACTACAACCTTCCCCACCCTGATCTTTCGCATCGGGTTCTGCTGCAGGGCTTCTTGGCTCACGGCTGACCGGCTCCAACGGTTATCATCGGGCGGTCCTCCCCGACCGGGAAGACGAGGCGAGACGGAATTTCAGCGTCGCCGCTGGGAAGAGAAATCCTGACCATCTTCTCTCTCGAAATTGTCCCCTTCTTCACGTCCTCGATCCTCCCCAACTGCCCGGCTCTGTCCCCGGTCAGCACCAGGCCCAGAGAACCCTTCGCTAACTTCGCGTGGCCCAGAACCTTCTGGGACGGAACCTCAATGAGGACTGAATCACCCGGGGAAAGGTTCAGGACATCGTCGACCACCGACCTTCCGTCGTGCAAACCATATTGTATGTGCCCGCCCCTAGTCTTCGTCTTGGTGTGAACGCTGCAAAGCTTGGTCTTCGCCTCATCCTCACTCACCTTCGCCAGGGCCAACCCCTTGGGGGAAGGAACAAGGCGATAGTCGACTCCTTCGAGGGGGACGCTGACCACGTTGAAGAGGCCAACTGGGAAACTTGACGCTCTTCGTTGGCGGCCGTCGACCATCACCTTGCCGGTCTTCATCATGAACTTTAGCTCCTTCGAAAGTATGGCCAGGGATGCGAGGTCCCTGATGACGACTCCTAGGGGGTAGGAGGACTCGATCGGGTGCGGACCCGGGAGGGGCTTGAACACGAACCTCTGCGCCTTCCTCGAAATGTCCCAGCTGCGAGGTGCGGCGAGCCTCTTCATCCTGTTCCTTCCACCCTTCTTGCCCAACTAGCCTGCCACCTCCAGCTTGCTCTTCCGCGCCTTGTCCTCCAGATTGAGGGCGGTGACCACTATGTTTGAGGAGTGAATCGGAACAGGGGCTGTTCCTCCCTTCAACTTCTCGTGGGTGACTCCCTCGACGTTGATGACCCCGAGTTTCGTGTCGACGTGGGTGACCTTGCCTTCTATGTCCTTGTACTCCCCTCGAACTATTCTCACAGTGTCACCTACCCGTGGCCTTACGCTCCTCCTTCCATGCTTCTCCCTTAATTCCGAAGACAACGACGAACCGAATTTCATGTCAATTTCTCCTAGACTATGATTGAGGCCAGGTTGGCGATCCGCGGCCACTTCTCTGCTGCCTCGCTGGCGACCGGCCCCTTGATGTCCGTGCCCTTCAGGTCCCCCTCCGGAGTGATTATCACTGCCGCGTTATCTTCGAAGACGACCCTCTGTCCGCTCACCCTTCGGACCGGATACTTCTGCCTCACTATGACCGCGCCGAAGACAGCCTTCTTCATTTCCGGTGGTCCCTTCTTCACGAC
This sequence comes from Nitrososphaerales archaeon, assembly GCA_035300255.1. Classification (GTDB taxonomy): domain Archaea; phylum Thermoproteota; class Nitrososphaeria; order Nitrososphaerales; family Gagatemarchaeaceae; genus UBA183. The sequence goes on along the minus strand of DATGVR010000042.1, from coordinate 22,385 downwards.
ACAGACGATCGAGTCCCCCACCGAGGCTGCAGGCATCCGGCTATGCCTCCCCTTCCACTTTGTGACCTGCACCACCCTCAGGGTCTTCGCTCCCGTGTTGTCGGCGCACGTGATGACGGCATAGATTGGTATGGCCCTTGTGATGTAGTTCTTGAATTCCTCGACCCCCTTGGCCGAGACTGCGCGTGACTTGGTCGACATTATGTCCCCTTCCTAGAAGCGACGACCACAAAGGATATCGTTTTGGACAGCGGCCTACACTCCCCGAGCGTCACTGTGTCTCCGTCATGGACCTCGATGCAAGGAGGGACGTGGGCGCTGACCCTGCTTCTCCGCCTTTCCCCCCTGATGAACTTCGGCACCATGTGAAGGTATTCCATTTCGACGACTACGAATGTCTTGCCCGCGGTCGAAACCGCCTTCCCGGAAAGTAGTCTTCCTCTTACTTTCAGACTCCCGTGGAAGGGGCACCGTCCGTCCTGACACTTCTTTTGAGGCATTGGAACCTCTAGCCCTGCGGCGCTCATTGCCTGCGCCCCCACCTGTCTTGCAGCCTTCCCTCGATGTCGGACCCTGTGAGGACCTTCTTCGAGCGGTTCAGGAGGAAAGCCGACCCGGATTTTTCCACCCGGACTTCCTTCGTGCCAGTGTCAAGGATGAGGGTCTGGGCAGTCTCAAGGACCACTCGTCCATTCATCCCAGCCTTCGTAGGGTCGCTGGAAGTTAGCACGGTCAACCTCTCACCGATGACGTTCACTCGGCAACCCCCTTCTCATGCATGATTGTGATTACGGCAGCAATGTCCTTACGAATTCTCCCGATGTTGCCGACGTCTTTCTTGACTATGCCGCGCTGGGCGCCGCCTTTGAGCTTGGAGAGCTCCGACCGGAGGTCGAAGAGCGTCTGCCTAAGCTTTTCAGCGTCCTGCTTCCTCAGTTCCTTCGGTTTGAGCTGTGGCATCCCCTTTTTTCTCCTCTTCGATTGCGTCCTCCTTCAGCCGGAAGTCCGGCGGAAGGGCGTCCTTGAGTGCTATCTTGACCTTGATCCCGTAGAGTCCCAGCTTGAGCAGGACATCGGTGGTCGCTTGCGTGACCGACCTCTCTGCGGTGTCACCGCTCTTCGGTACTATCCCCGCTCTGTACTTTTCTCCATGAGACCTATCGCTTCTGAGTTTCCCTGCGACCGATATCTCTACGCCCGCCGCACCGGCGTTCATCACGTTGTTGACTGACCACTGGGCCGCGCGTCTGAAGGCGGTACCTCTGGAGACTATCTGTGCTATTCTGGCGGCCATTATCCTTGAGTTGAGCTCAGGGTTCTCGACCTCCGTGACCGCAATCTGAGGGTTGGGAAAATTGAATTTCGCCGCGACCTTGTCGGTGAGGTCCTTGATCCCGGTCCCGCGCCTGCCGATTGCCAGTCCAGGCCTCGCAACGTAGACCTTCAGGGTCGTCCCCACTGGTGATTTCTGGACTTCGAGGCCCCCGTAGCCCGCGTCCCTCAGCTCCTTCTCGAAGAACTCGTCCAGGTCAGAGTAGATCTGACTCGTGTTAAGAATTGACTTCACCGTGGTTCGTTGGTGGACGGACATGCTCAGACTTCCTTGCCCACGACTTCTATGTGGACAAGCTGGTGGAAATTAGGGGAGCTTCGGCCGAAGGCCCTGGGCGTATAGTCCTTCACGGTCCTCCCTGCGTACCCTGCCGCGTGTATGATGCGAATCCTTTCTGGGTCGAGCCCTTTGAATTCTGAGTTGCCCTGAAGGTTATGGAGGACTTCGAGAAAAGCGCGTGCGACTTTGACTGGATAGGAGCCAGTCGGGAACCCTTGGAGCTCGCTCCTATGGCCGACCTTCAACTTGTGACGCCGGAATGCGATGGGCATCTTCTTGCTTTCGACTAGTTCGAGCAGGTCGATTGCCTTCGGCACAGACATCCCTTTGATGGTCACTGCTACCTCTCGGGCAGCCTTGGGTGAAATGTTGACCTCTCTACCACTAGCCCTGACGTGTACCGTAGGGTCGAAACCCTCGAAACTGTAGCCGTAATGAGGCACTTTACCCCTCTCGTGGACTTCGCCGCTTTCATGGTGGCGTTAAAAGCTTTGTGAAACGGTTTCCGCAAAAGTTAGTGGCCGATAACATTTCGGAAAGGTTTGCCAACCCGACCGAGCGGAATCGGTCAGGCCTCGTCAGGCTTATAATCGCGGGACAGGGGGTTCTCACGGCCGGGCGCAAATATTGTGGACTTCCAAACCCCAATCGAGTCGGGTCGAGACGAATGACAGGACGTACGCTGAGAAATCCTGTGACGTCCTGATAATTGGAGCCGGAGGAGCCGGTCTCCGGGCCGCAATCGAGTCTCACGACAAAGGAGCTAAGACGCTCATAGTTTGCAAATCCCTGTTGGGGAAGGCACATACTGTGATGGCTGAAGGGGGGATCGCGGCGGCGCTTGGCGACGTGGACCCGAAGGACGGATGGCAGGTCCACTTCTCGGATACCGTAGTTGAAGGCCAGCGCCTCAGCAACTGGAGAATGGCTGAGATATTCGCGAAGGAGGCAATCGACCGAGTGTACGAGCTAGAACGATACGGGGCTCTCTTCGACAGGACCGCGGAGGGGAAGATAAGCCAGAGGGCCTTCGGTGCCCACACCTACAGACGACTTTGCCATATCGGGGACAGGACCGGCCTCGAACTTATCAGGACTTTGCAAGACCAGGTGATCGAGAGGGGGGTACCGTTCATGGATGAAGTGGCGGTCACGGGCTTGTTCAGGGACCATAAGAATGGCCGTGCGGCGGGCGCCCTTGGAATAGAGATCAAAGGAGGAGGGCTAGTTCTGTTCAGATGCAAGACTGTGATCTTGGCTACGGGTGGCTGCGGAAAGGTGTACCAGGTGACTTCGAATTCCTATGAGAGTACGGGAGACGGCATAGCAATGGCCTACAGGGCAGGGGCTGAATTGATGGACATGGAAATGATCCAGTTCCACCCCACAGGAATGATCTACCCCGCTGGAGTCAGGGGCCTACTTGTGACCGAAGCTGTGAGGGGAGAAGGGGGGATATTGACAAACGCACAGGGAGAGCGCTTTATGTCCAAGTACGACCCAAAAAGGATGGAACTTTCGGCCAGAGATGTCGTCGCTAGGGCGATCTACTCTGAGATACTCGCCGGGCGGGGCACAAGTAACGGTGCTGTCTATCTCGATGTCTCTCACAAGGGGGCGGAATTCATCAAGAAGAAGCTGCCAAGCATGTACGACCAATTCATGGAGTTCGCGGGGGTGGATATCACGAAGCAAAAGATGGAAGTCGCTCCCACGGTCCATTACCAAATGGGCGGGATTCGAGTCAAACCGGAGACTGCCGAAAGCACGGTAATGGGGTTGTACGCAGCGGGAGAAGTGGCATGCGGACTTCATGGGGGGAACAGGCTAGGCGGGAACTCGCTTTCTGACATTCTCGTTTTTGGGAGACGAGCTGGAATTGCGGCTGCGGAATCGGCCCAGAACGTCGAGATGCCAGACGTCGCCGACTCTGAAGTCCAGGTGGAGATTGACAGAGTCCTGTCTCCGTTCTCGAGGACATCGGGCGCAAACCCTTTTCATCTGAAAGAGGAGATTGCCAAAAACATGTGGGAGCACGTTGGAATTGTAAGGAACGGTAAGGACCTGAGGGCTGGGCTAGGCGAAGTCGAAAGAATCAAAAAAGAAGCGGCGAACGTCTGCGCGGTGGGGGTACGGGCCTACAACCAATCGTGGCTCGATTCCCTTCAAGTTTGGGACATGCTTCTAGGGTGCGAGGCGATAATCAGGTCTGCCCTGCAGCGCGAGGAGAGCAGAGGAGCTCATAGCAGGTCAGATTTCCCAGACAAGGACCCGAAGTGGCTGGTGAACATCATTACTGTTGATAAGGCCGGTGAAATGGTCCATGAGTTCGTGCCAGTGGAGAATCCGCCGCCAGAGCTCGAGGCCCTGATAAAGGAGTAGAAGCGTTGAGCCAGAAGACATCGGTCCAGATGAATACGGGCACGGTAAGACTGAGGATACAGAGAGGCGTTGGGGCAGACCCATCGACCACGAGATATGATACCTTCGAGGTCCCTCGCGAGGACGGGATGGTAGTTCTCAACGCTATCCACTACATACAGGCGAACATCGACCCGTCCTTGTCAGCAAGGTGGAATTGCAAAGCGGCTAGGTGCGGCTCCTGCTCCGCCGAGATAAACGGAAAGCCACGGTTGATGTGCAAGACCCGCGTCGACACTATCGAGGGTGAAATTACGGTGGAACCCATGAAAGCGTTCCCAAGGCTGAGGGACCTGGTGACTGATGTGACAGAGAACTGGAGGGTCGCCGCCATGATTCCTGCCTTTAGCCCGAGGCTGACTGCGGGGAAAGAGTGGAGGTTTTACCAGAAAGATGTGGACAGGTCGAGGGAGTTTAGAAAATGTATCGAATGTTTCCTCTGTCAGGACGTATGCCATGTCATCCGGGAACACGAATCAGACTACATCGGTCCCAGGTGGGTGGTGAAGGCTGCATCATTGGACATGCATCCGATGGATGGGCTCAACAGGTCGAAGTTCCTGAAAGATGCCGGGGGCCTGGGTTATTGCAACATCACTAAATGTTGCCAGGAGATCTGTCCAGAACATATAGTCATAACCGATGACGCGATAATCCCGGAGAAGGAACGTGTCGTCGACAGGCACTACGACCCACTGCTGTGGGTATACAGGCAACTTCCCAGGAATGAGGCCCAATTCGAGTCGCAGACAAAGAGGGTGCTGAAGGTTGTGTTCTGGGTGGCACTGTTGGCGCCGGTCGTCTTAGTTCCACTTTACTACCTGCTGAAGTCCTTGGGGCTGGCGCCCTAGAAGCTCGTCCCTATTTCGGCAAGACCGAAACAATCAGGAAGAGGAAGCCGATGAAGACGATGGCCGTGATTTCAGCCTGTGGGGCCCTAATCGAGTTGGCCGCGAGGCCTCCCAAAAGGATGATCAATAGGCCGAGGAGGAAGAGCGGATACCTGGCCCGTTTTGGCATCCGAAGCTTGCCCCCTATCATGATTAAGACCTCAGCAAAGTCGCGTCAATAGGCAGGCCGGCAGCTACGCCGCGGAGATAGAGGTCGGCGAAGAAGATCGTGAGAAGGCTGATCCAGGCTAACGCCTCATGATGCTTGTTTAGCCAACTCTGCTTGTCGTATACCTCCTTTCTCAATCCACCGGCCGCGACGCAGCTGTAGCAATTGATGTTACCTCCGATGATGTGTCGCAGGGCGTGGCAGGACAGCGTCCAAGCGGTAAGAGAGAGCGCGTTCACCAGAAGGATGATGCTTCCGATCCTGAGGGCGAAGCCCCCCGAAAACGCCAGCGAATACAAGAAGTCATAGTAAAAGAAAGGCAGAATTGCAAGTCCTGCGTAGAGAAAATACCTGTGGAAATTCTCGAGCTGGAATAGGGCGTTCCTTTCTCCTGTGTAATGCCTCGAAGGCGACTCTCCCCTGTCGGTGTTGGAGCAACCCAGGGGATGGCTGAAGATGTGCCTGTGGTAGTCCTTCCTGTAGGCATAGCAGGTGAGTCTGAAAGCCCCGGGCAGCGGGACGATCAGTATCGTCGGGCTGTAGAACGGATCGATGTACCTTGCAAACTCAGCGACAGGGAATGCAATCAGGGCCCAGAACCCTAGAGTCAGCACTCCGAGGAAGGACCAGAGCCTCCAGTTTGGCTCGAGCAGTTCGTATGGGAAGAGCAGCTTCCAGTCGTATTTCATCCGTGCTTCTCCTTGGGCACTGCCGTGGAGCCTAGGGGCTAAAAGTCCTTCCCACGCGTTTGTCGAGTAGATCGGTGCACAGAATTATATCCGAGGTCGAGAGCATAGGTGAACCTGAGGCGATGGCGGAAAAATGTTCAACCCTCTTCGCTGGGTAGGCAGTCACATCCCAAGGAGCCAGTCCCAGCTAGAATTGGAAATCATGAACATCCTGAAGCTTGCTTTCTGGGTCGCCCTTCTGGCCCCCGTCATCATTGTGCCTGCGATCTACCTTTTTCTGGCCGTCCTGCGGGGAACGACCGGTGGCTAAGTCTCAGGCCATCGGGTGGGACGTTTCAGGATCATCATAGTGGGCCCCTAAGTAGCCGTAGACACCGGTCTTCAGCACCTTCATGCCCAGTAGGGCGCATTTGACCCTGGATGGACCGAGGTCGGGGTCTCCCAGCATTTTGAAGACGTCCTCCTTGGCGACCTCCCTTACCCATTCGAGTTTCTTTCCCTTCGCGAGCTCCGTGAGCAGCGAAGCTGAAGCCTGACTGATCGCGCATCCTTTGCCGGTGAATTTGATCTCTTCGATTTTCTGCCCGTCTCCGACTCTGATCTGCATCTCAATCTCGTCCCCGCAGAGCGGATTCGTGTCACGGGAATCGATGTCGAACTTTTCGAGTTTGCCGAAGTTCCTCGGGTTCCTGTAGTAGTCTAGGATCAGCTCGCGGTAGATGTCTGCGCTGCTCATATCTTGAAAATGACACCCGCCTTCTCGAGGCCGGCCTTCAGGGCATCGACGTCGTCATAGGAATTGTAAACGTGGAAGCTCGCCCTGCTGGTCGCCGCGACGTCGAGCCATCGCATAAGCAGCTGCGCGCAGTGGTGCCCGGAACGGATGGCTATTCCTTCGTCATCGAGAATGGTCGCAAGGTCATGTGGATGGACGTCCGCAAGGTTGAAGGAGACCACCCCGCCTTTCCTGTTAGGATCTGTTGGCCCGTACTGGTGGAAGCCCTTCACCTTCGCCAGGGTCTCAAGCGCGTATTCCACCAGCCTGAGCTCATGTTCCCTGACCCTGTCCATACCGATCATCGAAAGATAATCCACCGCCGCCCCGAGGCCGATGGCGTCAGCTATGTTCACAGTTCCGGCCTCGAATTTGTAGGGGACATCGTTCCAGGTCGAGCGATCGGGGAACACTTCTTTGATCATCTCGCCTCCGCCGTGGAATGGCTCCATGCTCTCCAGAAGTTGCTTTTTCCCGACTAACGCGCCGATCCCGGTTGGGCCTAGCATCTTATGGCCTGAAAAGGCGTAGAAATCACAGCCGATTGACTCGACGTTTACAGGCATGTGCGGGACTGACTGAGCGCCGTCGACCACGGTCGTCGCCCCAACTCGCTTGGCCTTCGAGCATATTTCTGCGACGTCGTTTATTGTTCCAAGGACGTTTGAAGAATGGGTGACTGCAACAAGTTTCGGGGACTCTTTCAGCAGGTTTTCGTATTGACCCATGTCGAGGGTCCCGTCCTCGTTAAGGCCTACGAATTTCAATGTCGCTTCCTTTTTCTTCGCGAGAAGCTGCCAGGGGACGATGTTGCTGTGGTGCTCCATCAGCGTCGTGACCAGGACGTCGCCCTTCTTCACGTTCCCCTCCCCCCAGGCGAACCTGACAAGGTTCGTAGCTTCGGTGGTCCCTCTAAGGAAGACGAGTCCCTTTGCAGGTGCGCCTACGAATTTCGCAGTCTTTTCCCTGGAGGCTTCGTAGGCGGCAGTGGCCTCCTCTCCAAGGGTGTGGACCGAGCGATGGACGTTGGAGTTGTACCTGGAGTAGTAGTCGACCAGGGCATCGATGACTGACTGAGGCTTCTGGGTAGTTGCCGCGTTGTCAAGGTATACCAGCTTCTTGCCGTGGACCTCCCTCTTGAGGATCGGGAAGTCCGCTCGAACTCTTTCCACGTCCAGAGGTTCAGTCTTCAGCAAAGCCTTTCAAAGCCCCCACTAGACTTCAACAAAAATCGTCTCATCCTCTATTTTAACATTGAAACGCTGAAGCGGCACAGTGGCAGGCGGGTTCATGACCTGCCCCGTTCTCAGGTCGAACTGTGAGAGGTGCAGCGGACAGATAACTCTATCCTCCAGAACGAAACCAAGGCCGAGGTCTGTCTCTTCGTGTGTACATGTTCCGCCTACGGCGGAAACCTCCCCTCCGACATTCGCGAGCAGTATGTGTGTCCCCTTCAAGTCCACTGCTGAAATCGAACCTTCGGGGAGGTCTGAGACCTTCATAGCTGAAACCAATTCTCCCATTGGCGGTTTACCTGTACTTGTAGTGTCTTTCGAATATGTCCTCGGTCTGTTTGACCTCGGGTGTGATCTCGCCCGTCGCGGCGAGGAGTGTCTCCCTGTCGACAAGCCTCCTCTTCGCTCCCAGCCATTTGCCTTCGATCATGAACCTGGCCCCCTCTCTCGTCTGCTCTATCGGTATGTGCGAGAGGACAGGCTCGAAGAATCCCAGGACTACCATCTTCTTGGCCTCGTCCAGGGGGAGGCCCCTCGCCATCATGTAGAAGAGCTGCTCTTCGTCTATCTGAGCGACCGAGGCCGAGTGGGTCGCTTTGACTTCGTTGTTATCAATCACCAGACTCGGGACCCCGTCGGACTTGGCCGACCGGTCGAGGATCATGGCGTGGTGGGCCAGGTAGGACCTCGAATTCCTGGCCGCATTCGTTATCTTGATCATACCCTTGAATATCGTTTGAGACTCGCCCTTCAACACGCCCCTGGCATGGACCGACCCAGTGGAGTCCTGGCCGACGTGGATGAGGTTCGTTTCGAAATCAAACCTTTGCTTTGCATCGGTGAAGAATATCTCGAAACCCTCTGCATGGCATCCCCTACCGTTAAGGAGGAAATTCATCCGCGACCGAGAGACCGAGGAACCCAAGGCGAGCGAGCTCACCGTCGCCCTCGAGTCATTGACGGTTTCAATTGCCCTGTTCGACACGTGTGTCGTCTGGTCGTCCAAGAGCTGGATGGAGGAAAAATCAACATGGGCTCCCGCCCCACTCCGTACCTCGGTCGTTGAAGCCACCAAAGATTGGCCAGCCGGACCCTTGGAATACAGCTCTTCAAGAAAGATAAGCTTCGACTGCTCCTCGGCATAGACCAGCGTCTGGTCGACGACCGCGGTCCTGGGTGAATCCAGGAGGAACATCCGCCGGAGTGGACGTTCCAGAACTACACCCTTGGGAACATGTACGAAGGTGCCGCTGTTGAAGAATGCGTTTACGAAGGCCGCGTATTTGTCGGCTTCCGATTTCACCAGCCTCTGCTGCACAAGCTTCCTGAGCAGGGCCTCGTCCTCGCGGAGCGCGTCGTGGAATGACAGGAACTTGACCCCCTTTGACGCAATGTCCTTGCTCAAGTCTACATGCACCTGTGTCTCGTTCGCCTGAAGCATGATGTCGCTCTCGTTGCCCGTGAGGAACCCCTTGAAATAACTCCTGAAGTCGACTTCGCTCCTCCCAGGGACCATCCTGAAGGGTTCGATGGGGAAGTCGAAGGTGCTCACGTACTTGGTGTAGAGTGGGTTCTTTTCAGGCGGGGAGGATACGAATTCCTTGAACGCCCCCAGCCTAGCTTTCTCCAACCACTCCGGTTCGTCGAGAGAATTCGAAATGGCCCTGACAAGGTCTTCGTCGAATGAGGAAATAGCTGTCTGCGTCAAGTCAGATCACGCCCGACCCGCCGGCTCCTAGCCGACGGCGTTGGTCATCTCGATGGACATCAGGCGGTTAAACTCGACCGCATAGGTCATTGGAAGCTCCTTCGCAAAGGGTTCCAAGAACCCGTTGACAACCATGCTGAGGGCGTCCCCTTCGGAGATTCCCCTTGCCATCAGGTAGAAGAGCTGCTCTTCCCCCACTTTGCCGACGCTCGCCTCGTGGGTGACTGTGGCATCGTCTTCCTGGATCTCCATGTATGGATATGTGGCCGTGGTGCTCTTCGAATCGATCAGCAATGCATCGCACCTGACGGTGGATTTCACGTTCGTGGCACCCTTGGCGATATGAAGGAGCCCGCGGTAGGCTGTGTGCCCGCCGTCCTTCGACACAGACCGGGAGATGATCTTGGAAGTCGTGTCCTTGGCCAGGTGGATTGCCTTTCCGCCCGTGTCCTGGACCTGCCCTGCTCCGGCGTAGGCGACCGAGATTATGTCTGCCTTGGCCCTTGGGCCGAGGAGGTAGATTGAAGGGTACTTCCTGGTCAGCCTTGAACCGCCGTTGAAGTCGACCCACGAAACTGTCGCGTCCTCGTAGGCGTGGGCGCGCTTGGTGACCAGATTGTAGACGTCTCGGGACCAGTTTTGCAGAGTGGTGTACTTGACGGTCGAGCCCTTCCGTGCCACGATCTCGACGATGGCAGAGTGGAGCGACTGCGAAGAGTAGACTGGTGCGCTGCAGCCCTCGTTGTAGGACACCTCGCTATAGGGCTCCGCGACTATTAGTGTTCTTTCGAACTGCCCCATGTTCCTTGAGTTGATTCTGAAATAAGCCTGAAGAATCATCGGGACCTTAACTCCCTCTGGGACGTAAACGAAGCTCCCTGCCGACCAGACCGCCGTCTGCAGGGCTGCGATGTAGTTGTCCTGGTACGGGACGACAGTCCCGAAGTACTTCCTCATGATGTCCGGGTATTCCTTCAAAGCGGTGACCGTGTCTGTGAAGACGACTCCCTGTTTTTCGAGGGCGCCTTGGATGCTGTGGTAAACTGCTTCGCTCTCGTAGACGGCTCCGACGCCAGCCAGGAACTTCTTCTCCGCATCGGTGATCCCTAGTTTGTCGTAGGTGCGTCTGATGTACTCGGGGAGCTGGTCCCACGAATCAGCGGCCTGTTGGGTGGGCTTCGCGTAGTACTGGAAACCCTGGAAGTCGATGTCAGCGAGCTCTGGGGCCCATGCCGGGGGTTTCATGTCGAGGAAGTGCCTGAGGGCCTTCATCCTGACCTGCTCCATCCATGCAGGTTCGTCGTGGACCCGGACGATTTCTTGTACGACCCGCTCGCTTAGTCCTTTGGTACCTTTGACAGCGTAGGATTCGACTGGGTCGCTGAACCCATACTTCTCCTTGTAATCGTCTGTTATGATTTCCGTCTTTGAGGACAATCTTGTCTCACTCTAGAATATAACATAGGTTATAGCCCTTGTTAAAAGGGTTATGCCCCCTGCTGGGCCAGTTGCTCTTCTTCCTTGTACCCCTTTATCCATGTATAGCCCTTCTCTTCCAAGAGCCTGGAGAGGTCTTCCCCGCCTGATTCGATGACTCGGCCTTGGAAAAGGACGTGGACGAACTGGGGCTTTACGTACTTCAGGATCCGCTGGTAGTGGGTAATCAGGAGAGTCCCGGTTTGAGGCCCTGAAACCTTGTTGATGCCCTCAGCCACGATCCTCAGGGCGTCAATGTCGAGCCCGGAGTCCGTCTCGTCGAGCACAGCAAATTTAGGCTGCATGAGCGCCATCTGAAGAATCTCAGCTCTCTTCTTCTCCCCTCCTGAAAATCCTTCGTTCAAGTATCGATTCAGGAACGATTCGTCCATACTAAGCATCTTGAGCTTCTCAGCGACTACTTCCTTGAACTCGAAGATGGTCGGTGGTTCAGTGCCCGGGGGCCTGGAGTTGTTATACGCCGCACGCAGGAACGAGAACATGCTCACCCCTTGGACGCTGACAGGATATTGGAATGCGAGGAACAGGCCCTTCCTGACGCGTTTGTCCGGGGTCATGCCAAGTATGCTCTCCCCGTCGATGAGCACCTGTCCCGATGTGACCTGATACTTCGGATGCCCCATCAGGGTATAAGCCAAAGTGCTCTTCCCGGACCCGTTGGGGCCCATAAGGGCGTGGGTCTCTCCCTGAGAGACGGTCAGGTCGACCCCCCTCAGGATTTCCTTCCCCTCGACTGAGGCGTGAAGGTCTTTTATCTCAAGCTTCATAGTATGAAAAGCCTGCTGCGAGTGGCCGTATTTAATTGTTATAACCTATGTTATATTTGAAGCCAAGTCGGGCCTAGGACCAGAGCCTGCTCGTCTTCCCGGCGACAGCCTCGAGGAATTCTCTATCAACCGAGGAAAAGGCGTCAAGCTGGTCGCTGTCGATGTCTATTTCTCCGACCACGTGCCCTTCGTTTGAAATGGGGACGACGATCTCGGATTTCGTCGAAAGAAAGCACTGAAGATAGCGAGGGTCCTTGCTTACATCAGATACGATTTCGGTCTTTCCCGCCTTCGCCGCGAATCCGCACACACCTTTGCCAATCGGGATCCTGACATGTTCAGTGGCAGCAGGCCCGGCCCAGGCGTCGAGGACAAGGTCGTTCCCTTCGACGACGTAGATCCCCACCCATGAGTAGGTCGGGACGGTCGAGTTGAGGAGCTTGACCAGCGCATCCCTTGCTTGTTTTCCCCTGGAGGACCCAAGGGCGGCGTCCATCCTGACGAGGAACTCCTTGGCCTGCTCTCTGCTGAGCCGAGCGGTTGTGCCTTTCAAAGACTCGTCGCGCTCCTGCAGGAGTTATTTATCTCCAACTCTGCTCGTGGGCCCGTTTTCGAAGGCGAACCTGTATGCAAACCCCGCAAGCAACGCTCCTGCCAAGGGACCGACAGCATAGATGAACCAGTAACCTGGGTAGAAACCTCCTGCGACCATCGGACCGAAAGCTCTCGCCGGGTTCATTGCCGCTCCCGTGAGGTTTCCCGCAACGAGCACTTCGGCAAGGACGGCTAGACCAATTCCTAGGCCCCCTATGCGAGGCGCCCTGGAATCAACCGCTGTGCCGTAGACCGCGATGACCAGAACAAAAGTGAGGAGAGCCTCGATTGCGATTCCTTGCCAGACGCTCAAGATGCCGTTGAGGGTCGGAGCGCCCCAGTGCACGGGGCTCCCGAGGGTCGACGGAAACGAGACTACCAAGGCGAAACCCGCCGCTGTAGCTCCAACCAGCTGGGCTGCCATGTATGGAACGACTTCCCTGGAAGGGAGCTTTTTCCCCGCCCAGAGCCCCAGGGTGACAGCTGGATTCAGCACACCTCCTGAAGTTCCCATCGTGGCCGAGACAGCCATGGCAAGGCCGAGGCCATTCGCAAGTGCGGCGATAAGTAACTGAGCGCCTGGGTCGGGATTGGTGAGGCTGGCCGTGCCTGGCGCAGAGCCCGCTCCGACTACAACGAACACAAAGGTTCCGAAAACCTCGGCGATGAGCTTCTTGGATAGGCTTGAAACAGAAGACATTCGGTTCAGACGTGATTCCAAATGAGAAGGCCACTTTAAGATTTCTCGAGGGAGAGATGGGGGGATTTAGGAGTCAGGCGCTTCATCGCACGACAATTCTTATAAACCATTGGTTGTATACTCGTTTCCGACATGTCAGCAACTGGACAACCCGTCATCATTCTGAAGGAAGGTTCCGGAGAGTCGAGGGGGAGAGAGGCTCAGAGGAACAATATCGCAGCCGCGAAGCTAATCGCCGAAGTGGTCAGGACGTCCCTGGGGCCGAGGGGGATGGACAAGATGCTGGTTGATTCCATGGGAGATGTTACGATAACGAACGACGGCGCGACGATGCTGAAGGAACTGGATGTCCAGCATCCGGCCGCGAAGATGATGGTGGAGATCAGCAAGGCAACGGACAACGAGGTAGGGGATGGCACAACGTCAGCGGTCGTGGTTGCGGGGGCCCTGCTGGAGAAAGCTGAGGAACTCATCGACAAAGAAGTGCACCCAGTAGTTGTTGTGGACGGATATTCGAGGGCTTCTGAGAAGGCAACGAAGATTCTGGAGGAGATTGCTGAGAAGGTCGACCCTGAGAACAGGGCTGACCTCCTTAAGGTGGCCAACACCAGCATGCTCACGAAGCTCGTGAACGAGGACTCGCCCCATCTTTCGGGAATCGTGGTCGATTCTGTCCTGGCCGTCGCGGAGAAGAAGGAAGGGGGATTCAAAGTCGACATCGACAATGTGAAGATAGAGAAGAAACCGGGCGGCGCCTTGACGGACACGAAGATGATCAAAGGTATCGTCCTCGACAAAGAAGTCGTCCATTCTGGGATGCCAAGAAAGGTCGACGAGGCAAAAATTGCACTCGTAAACTCAGCACTCGAGATCGAAAAGACTGAATTCTCTGCCGAGATTCGAATCAACGACCCCAAGCAGATGCAGCAATTCATGGACGAAGAGAGCAACATACTGAAGGGGATGGTCGAGAAAGTTTCGGAGTCTGGGGCCAACGTCCTAATTACCCAAAAGGGGATTGACGACCTGGCTCAACACTTCCTTGCAAAGGCGGGGATATTGGCAGTCCGGAGGGTGAAGGAGAGCGATATGACGAAGCTAGCGAAGGCTACAGGAGCAAGAATCGTCACGAACCTTGACGACCTTACTTCGAAGGACCTGGGTTACGCCAAGATGGTTGAGGAGAGGAAGCTCGAGGACGACAAATGGGTATTCGTCGAAGGATGCAAGAATCCGAAGGCCGTGACGATACTCATCAGAGGAGGAACCCAGAGGATAGTCGACGAAGCCGAGCGTGCCCTTCACGACGCGTTGATGGTGACCAAGGACGTTGTCGAGCTCCCGGCGGTGGTGGCGGGTGGCGGAGCTCCCGAAGAGGAGGTCTCAATACAAATCAGGAACTGGGCGCAGAAGCTGTCGGGGAGGGAGCAGCTTGCGGCTTTGAAGTTCGCGGATGCAATGGAAAGCATTCCAATGACTTTGGCGGAGAACGCAGGGATGGACCCCATAGACACCCAGGTCGACATGAGGGCAAGGCACGGAAAAGGCGAGAAGTGGTTCGGGGTTGACGCCCTCAACGGAAAGGTTGCCGACATGTACGCGAAGTCGGTGTGGGAGCCGTTGGCAGTGAAGCTACAGATACTGCGCGCAGCCACAGAGGCGGCGTGCATGATACTGAGGATAGATGATGTCATAGCCGCCAGCAAGACGAGGGCTCCGCCAATGCCGCCAGGAGGCGGTGGAATGGGCGGGATGGGCGGAATGCCTCCGATGTAATAGGCTAAGTCACTTTACACTAGTTCGACCTTCGGGAAGCTCTTGCCCGACTTCGAAGCCTTTTCGAAGAGCATGCTCGCGACGGCGACGTCCTCCAGGGCGACTCCCCCGGACTTGAACAGAGTCTTCCCATTGGGTATGACCTTTCCTCCCACCACATTCTTCAGCTCTATGGCGGTATCCCAGGAGAACCTTCCTGCTTGTGCGGCCTGGATGAGGTCGCCGTATTCGACTTTGGCCTGCGGGAGGTCGTCAATCACTATTGTCCGAAATGCCCCCACCGCCTCAGGGGTGATCTCAGCATGTTCTGGGTCGTTGACGCCGCAGAGGTTCAAGTGCTCAATGCTGTTCAAAGACTGGACGTCGAGGAATGGCTCCGTTGAGGAGGTAATCGCGCATCCTACCTGAGATCCCTCGGCGGCGCGCTCAGCGGATTCGAGGGCTTTGGCCCTGAAACCGAGTTCGACGAGTCTTCGCGCGAAATCTTCTCTGTGTACAATGTTGGGGCTCCAGACCCTGACTTCCTCCAGAGATGTAACTGCGCTGACGGCAAGGACCTGAGTTAGGGCCTGCCTCCCCGAACCGAAGATTGCCAGGGTCGCCGACGGCTTGCGGTACATGTGCTTCGTCGCGACCCCGGAAACCGCCCCGGTCCGGAACCTTCCGAGGTAGTCCGCTCCCATCACCGCCAGCGGGGTGGAGTCGGCCGAATCGAATAGGACGACGAAGAACTTGGTTCCTGCCTTTGATGACATGTAGGCCTTGAGCCCGCCTTTGCCTAGGTATGACAGTGAGGCGTGCATGACGTTTAGGACGGATCCAGTCCCTTTTGACCTGGTTCGCATGAAGTTCGTAGCTTCGCCGAGCGCCTCCCTCCGGAAGGCCTCTTCGACAATCTCGACCACCTCCTTCATGTCAAGGAGGCTTTGGACGTCTCGTTCGGACAGTAACAGTGTCAATTCGGCTAGGGTTCTGCTTCCTTTCCTTCCGTCTCAGGCTTCCCCCAACGACCGACTTTCGGCACGGTCTTGGTCCTGAACAGGGCCATCCCTTGTTGGTAGCGCTGCAGTTCGACTTCAAGGAACCTCATATCGCTCATCAGGGCTGCAACTTCCTTCGTCTTCCCTTTCTTGGCTGTCAGGTCAGCGAGCTTTGTCTTTTTCTCACTGATCATCTTGGAGAGAAGTTGTTCGTATTCAGTGGTCATCACGAACCAGACCCGGCGGACTGCCGAAACTATAAAGGCGTTATCGGCGGGTTTGTGGCATGCGGCCGCAACTCCTCGTCGGGGGGCTTTTCGTTGGGATCATGGGACTTGGCTTCTACGTTTTGGAGCTCCCATTGATCTACTTCTGGAGCATCCCCTTCGCGATAGGAGGAGCGATAATGATAATCGCGAGCTTCTTCTTGCCAGAGACCCAGGGACGGCTGACCCCCCCAGAGGGGTTCAGGTTTTGCCTTTACTGCTCCAGTCCTGTTCCGCTTACCTCAGACCGATGCCCTCATTGCAACGGGGTTCAACCTAAGGGGGCTGTCTGATTGATTGAAGCTGAGCGGAGACATCACCCGGGCCGCGAAGTCCTTCTTGAGTCTGTTAACTTTCGGGGCCATCCGTTGGTCCGTTCCCTGCATCCCACGACCATCGAAGTTACCACCGAGGAATTTCTGACAGAAAATGGGGATTGCATCGTCGGAGTGGGCGCGGCGAAGGGATGCGCTGGTCTTGATGCGAGGGTCAAAGAGGCCCTCAGACGGAAAGGGTCGATGGTCACACTTAGGATTTTAGTAGGACCCCTCTCGTTTTCAATTAGCGCCTCGGGGGACCCTAGGCTCCAACTTTCGCACGAGCACGATATGGTGATTCGGAGGAGCGATTTCATCAGCGATAGGACTCTGGCAATTCGAGCGGATGCCGCCGCGAAAGATATCCCCAGGGAGGTGGTTAATCTTCTTAGGAACCCCAGGACAGTCGGAAGGCTCGAGATAGAGGTGGCCTGAGTACGAGCAGCTACAAGGCCGTGGCATTCACTATGCAGGCCCTTGTCAAATACCACGGGCTCAAGGATTGGCAACTCCGTCTGCCGTATCACGACAGTATCTCGGTGAACACGACATCGATGAAGACCGAGGCCGAGATAACGGACCAGAAGAAGGGTGGTGTGTTTGTCGATGGGAAGCCCAACCAATCTGCGAATGCAAGACTTCAGCAGGTAGTTGCGGCGTTGAATCCCACCAAGAAGGTGGGCGAAATCAGGATAGACAGTCGAAACTTGCCACCTGGAAAGGCGAAGGGGATCGGGTATTCTTCTTCAGCAGGGGCTGCGCTCACGTTGCTCTGCAACAGGCTGCTGGTCGGGGAGGAGGCCGACCTCACTGCACTTTCTAGGACTGCTAGACTTTTTGCGGCCTCGGCTTCGAGGTCCTTGGTCGGAGGATTCTCAAGGCTCTACGCCGGAAAGGACGATGACAGCACCTACTCGAAGAAGTTTGCAGACTCCCGGGATATGGACCTCCGGATGGTCATCGTACCGCTTCCTTCGCGCGTGAAGACTGAAGATGCTCACAGAGAGGTGCTGACGTCTCCTTTTTTCAAGGCACGCATTGAGTCAGCACAACGCAGGTGCGAAGAAATGGAGAAGGCAATCCTCGGGAACGATTTGGATTTACTAGGGAGATTGGCCGAAAAGGATACCCTTGAGCTTCATAGCTTGACCATGACAGGCGACAGTGGGCTGATAATAATGACCGAAGATTCTCTGAGGATAATACGAAAGGTAAGAGAGCTTCGTGAAGACGGCAAAAAGGCATACTACTCTATGCAGACCGGCCCTTCGGTCTTCATCAACACCTCGGAGAGAGACGAGAAGAAAGTATTCGACGCAGTTACGAAACTCGGTTACAAGACGTACTATTCGCGAGTGGGCGGGGAGGCGAGGATACTATGACGCAGAGGAAGAATGTGAGGGAGTATCTCGCGGAACTGGAGAAGACCAAGAATGACAGGGAGGAGCAAGTCAAGGAAGGCCTGGAAATCTACGTCGACCTCTGGAAAAAGACGATTGAGAATGGAGTCGTCCGAGAATCAGACCTAGTCGAGGATGCCCTCGAAAAAATCGAAGTGAAGGGAGGACTGTACAAGGCCGCCGAAGAGTAGAGCTCTCGCAGCCTGCGCTAGCGCATGACTTCCCCGCCGTCAAGCACCATCACCTGGCCGGTCATGAAACTGGATTCGTCACTGGCCAGAAAGAGAGCCAGGCTCGCTGCGTCGGCCGGCGTACCGAACCGCCTTAGAGGTATCGCCGCCATGTAGGATTCTTTCTGGTCCTTGCTCAGCCAATCCACCCAGGTGGTCTCCATCGAGCCGAAGGCCATGCAGTTTACCCGTGTCTTCGGCGCCAGCATCTTGGCAAGCGTCCTCGTCATTGAAATCACAGCCCCCTTGGCCGAGGCGTAGACCAGCCCTTCCGTATCACCAACCAGGGCAGGCGTCGAAGCGACATTGACCACCGAAGACCCGTGCCTCATTAATTTGATTGCTCCCTGAGTGCAGAGGAAGGTCCCGAAAACGTCCACGGCGAAGACTCTTTTCCACATGTCCAGTTTTGTTTCGGCGACGCCGAGATTCCAGAGCCTCTTGTCAGACAGCCCCGCGGTGTTCACTAGAATGTCCAGACCGCCCAGGCGAGTCTTGATTTCGGAGAACATCTGGGCGACGCTCGCAGGGTCCGAAACATCGGAGTGGACGGCGAAGCCCTTCCCACCTCCCTTCCGGATCGAAGTGACGACCGGTTCGACGTGCTTTGCGGCTGGGCGATGGTTGACGGTCACTACCGCACCTTCCTTGGCGAAGGCCCTAGCAATCTCGGCTCCTATGCCCTGCGAAGAGCCAGTGACAAGTGCCCTCTTGCCAGACAGTCTCAAATCGTCCGGCACCATTCCACGTTTGTCTTAAGCCTTCGAGACTACGGCCTCGGTGCCCGCTCCCTGGCGGTGGAGCCGTCCGAGTAATTCTTGAGGAACTTGATATTGAAGAGCGAGGCTTTCGCGGAATTCCTCACAAGCTCGTCCCCATCAGATAGCGCCCTGGTCAGAACTTCTTCCGAGTCTAAGGTCCCGACCGAGCCAAGGGCAGCTGCTGATTCGTGCCTCACAATCGGGTCTTGGTCCTTAAGGACGGCCTCGGCCAGTGCCTTATTCCCCTCTGCAAGACCGATCTGCCCCAGCGAGAAAGCAGCCTCGTGCCTCACCAAAGGGTCCGGGTCATGAAGCAAGACGTCGGAGAGCACTGGAACACACTCTTCACCCCCTACCTCTGCCAAGATACACACGGCGTGGACCCTCAGAACCAGGCTGGGCTCGGTCGTCAGGACGTGGATAAAATACGATTCGTTCTTCTTCTCCCAGGCTCCCTCCATTTCTTTCATGACCCCCATCGCATGAATCTCGTCGTCAACGACTGTGGTCGTGTACATTCGCGGAGGGGCCGTCACCCTAGGGCTATAAAGAAAAACAGTGTGTTTGCCGGCTCTCCGCTTCCGCCACCAAGCCGCTGAGGCAATTTAGCAATCGAACAGATTCATTCGACAATGAGGCGGGCCCGGTGGGATTCGAACCCACGACATGCTGGTTAAGAGCCAGCCGTTCTAGGACGTGTCACTCTAACCTGGCTTCTCGCAGACTGTTTCTGCACTGAGCCACGGGCCCTCGTAGTCCCGCGACCCCGAGACCGTTTAAAGCATTACTCGGGAAGATCGCAATTTGTACCTTGGCTCTATGATCTGGAGAAACTTCTCAATCTCTTTCTGAGCTGTAATCCGTAGCGTGAACACCCCGTCCTTGTGGATTAGCCTGTTCGTCAGTATGCCAAGTTTGAGAAGTTCAGTCCAAATCTGGTTCATGAGTGTCTTCAATTTCATCCTAATTTGAATTACCAATAGATTGCTGTAGACTCTAATGTGGCGATTGTACATCTTGGAGTACCGCCTGTATATCGACCCTTCAGCATGATAGATACCCCGAATGAAGGGCACCACGAGCCCCTGCTCAATGATGGCTCTGGGGATTTCAGCATCTCTCTTCTTTCCAATAGGAAGTCCCAATCCAATCAAGTAGTTCGCGAATTTTGCTCCATGTATGTGATACCTAGTGGTGTTGTCATTTCTAAGAAACAACCTTCCCACAACTGAGAAGGCCTTCTCAATTGTTGGCTGGACAAAACTATGGTAGTACCAAAACTCGTCGGGACCTGCCGTAAATGCAACTTGAAAGTAGGGGTGTCCCTGCGACTGGGAGCAAGATACGCAACCATCTCACAAATTGAGCCCTATTACCTCGGCCAGCACAGGAGTAAGGAGCAAGTCCTTCACGAATTTCAATAATGAGTGATTCTATTTTAGGGGATCGACCAATGGATCAGTCTTTGAAGGGGAGTTCCATGAAACTGTTCTATCTCGATTTGTGTATCTTACAGAAGTTCGGCGATAATGCTTCGGGACTCGATTTCCTGAATTGATATATCAGGAAAACTACAGACCGAACGCAAAATGGGTCGCCTCAGTTTCGTGGGCCTTGGACTCGGACCAAGAGGAGTGAGCCTCGAAGGCGTTGAGGAATTGAAATCTGCAAATGCCATCTATCTCGAATACTACACGACACCCCATGAGCCTAGCCTTCTCAAGGAACTGGAAAGAGTCCTGGGAAAGAGCCTGACCATCGTGGATAGAGAATTCGTCGAAGACGGTACAAGGATCCTCGAAGAGGCATCCAAGAAGAAAGTGGCTCTGGCTGTCCTGGGCGACCCGATGATTGCAACCACTCATGATGAGTTGCGCGCCAGGGCAATCAGGCAGGGCATTGAAACCAGAGTGGTTCACGGAGCCACCATTGCATCCGCAGCCGCGAGCGCTTCAGGCCTGCACTCCTACAAGTTCTCGAGAACTGTGACAATCACCAGGGAGTCGGTCGGAAGACTTACCCAAGCCTACCATATTTTGCACGAAAACCTGCTTGAAGGGGCGCATACCCTCCTCCTCCTCGAGTACGACATCAAATCAGGCGAGGGCGTAACTCCCGCCGATGCAATGGCGGGTCTTCTCCTCGCCGAGGGTAACTTCAAACGCGGAGTAGTTAGCGATCGCACCTTCGCGCTCGTGGTATCGAGGCTTGGGCGCGGGGATTCGAACTTCTCCGCAGGGAGCTTTTCGGAACTCTCTAAGAATAGCTACGGCGAGCCCCCTCACTGCCTCGTAGTCCCGGGGAAGCTTCATTTCACAGAATCGGAAGCTGTGGCTGCGATCTTCTCGATTGATGAATCTCAGACACGCAGTAACTCTGAGGTTGTGCTGCGAACTGCTCAGACTTTGGTCCCGAAGTATATCGCGAAGACCCGGCGGGCGCTCGAATCGGTAAGAAGTAAGCTTGGCCCCCAATACGAGCATGTGGTAGAGAACGCCGAATTGTACATGAAAGACGCCGAGAGTTTTCTTGCGAACGGAGAGGATGAGATGGCGATGCTCAGCGTTGGTTACGCCGAGGGGCTCTTGGACTCTCTGTCATTCGCAGGTGTTGTTAGGATAGACTGGTGAAGAATGGAAAGAAAGAGAGTCCTTGCAGCAGTATTTTCCCTTGGAATTGAAGGGGAAGAGACCAACGCCAGTACGATAGGCCATCGACTCGGGCTTCGCCCCAAGGAGGCTGAAAAGGAAATC
The DNA here is from genome assembly GCA_035300255.1 of Nitrososphaerales archaeon. Classification (GTDB taxonomy): domain Archaea; phylum Thermoproteota; class Nitrososphaeria; order Nitrososphaerales; family Gagatemarchaeaceae; genus UBA183. The sequence goes on along the minus strand of DATGVR010000042.1, from coordinate 845 downwards.
ATCGGACTGGTCAACCAAGGGCTGGCGACATACCACAGCGACAAGCTGGAGCTTACCTCTAGGGGAAGGAGTTCAATCAAGGTTGTCTTCATCGGCGGGGGCTTCGAGGTGATACACTACGGGCACGTCTACACCATAGACAAGGCGAAGAGCCTCGGGGACGTTCTCGTGGTCTCCGTCGCAAGGGATAGCACAATACGCCGAAGGAAAAAAAGAGAACCGCTGGTAAATGAAAAGGACAGGGTAAAACTGCTGTCCTCCCTGAAGAAGGTGGATGCCGCCATTTTGGGCGTCCAAGGAGACATCTATGTGACATTGCAGAAGGTAGGGCCCGACATAGTGGCCCTTGGGTACGACCAATACCACATGGAAAAGGAAGTACTCAAAGAAGCTCGCAGCAGGGGAATGAAGGTCAAGGTGGTCAGGCTCGACTCGCCCTATCCGAGGCTGAAGACGAGCAATCTTCTGAAGGAGCTTTAGCCCTTCTTTCTTTCGTCGAGTCTTCTTTCGAGGCGGGCCATCGAGTTGCTCACCGATTCTCGCCCCATCTCCTCGGCTAGGAGCCCCCTCGTGTCTTCCACCAGCATTCTTGCGACATCGATCTTTCGTCTTGCCCCGTTCACAACGTGGTCGTAGACCGCTAGAGGCGAGCAAATCGAGTAGAGGTCCTGCATGACCTCGAAGTATCGTTTCGACTTGGCAGGCCTCCTCTGCAGGATGGAGTCGAGTACCAGCCTTTTCAACTCGCCCACGGTGTCCAGGAGGCCCAACAAGTAGGCCTCAGGAGAGGCTTCGAGACTCGCCATTGATGGTATGGGCTTCCCCTTTGCCAGAGCCAAAACTGC
>DATGVR010000041.1:0-7720 GCA_035300255.1 Nitrososphaerales archaeon | reverse complement strand
AAGATGTTCGTCCAGTACCACCAGGAGGCCCTGAAATCCCTGCGCAACGCCGTGCCACTCGCCAAACTGAGGAGCATGCAGGTCATCAGCAAGATGCTGCGCTCAAAGTTCGCAATAAAGAACGAGGAACTGCCGAAACTTGACGCCATCATCCAGGAAATGTTCGCCGAGTTCGCCGCCCTCTCCGGCGTGAAGCAGGAGCTGAAAATCGCCGAATGACCAACTCCGCAGCCTACACGTAATCTCGAAGCTCCTCCGCTCGAAGTTCTCCATCAAGAACACAGAGATGGAAAAGCTCGACTCGCTCGTCGCGGAAATGTTGAAGGAATTCGCCTCATTGTCGGCCCAAGAAGTGAAGGTCGCCGGATGACCAATCAACCGACGACCATACCAGCGGCTCCAACGAATGCTTATATGTAGGAAATTTCTTACAAAAACTGATGGCCAAGAAAGAAGCCTCTGAACTTAGGACAGTCACCGTGTCCGAAAAGGGTCAGGTGGCAATACCCGTCGATATTAGACGGAGACTCAACATACGAAAAGGCCAGACACTGGTGCTTCAAGTGAGCGAGGATAAGTTGTTGATCGCCAAATCGGAGGAGGTTTCACGGAAGATGAAAGACGACTTCCGACATCTGCTCGCGTTATCGGAGAAAACGGCGAAGGAGTTGTGGGAGAATGAGCAGGATACTATCTGGGATAAGGTTTGAGAGCGGAGAAGTGGTTCTGATACCCTTCCCGTTTACAGACCTCTCTCAAGTCAAACGACGTCCGGTTCTCATCTTGTCGAGTACCAGGCATAACAGGGATTCCAGGGACTTCATTTCATGCGGCATCACCTCAAATCTCGGGAATCGTCGGAACTCGGTCATGCTCGACCCTTCAGAAATGGTCGATGGTTCTATTCCCACCCGGAGCCGCATAAAATACGATAAGGTCTTCACCTTGGAGAAGGGCTTGGTGCTTAGGGGCCTCGGCAAGGTTTCCTCCCACAAACTCTCGCAGGTCAGGAGCGGCCTTATTTCTCTCCTCGGTTAGCTGACACCGACGCCTACTGCAGCCCCGAGAAACAGTTCAAGATGATGAAGATGTTCGTCCAGTACCACCAGGAGGCCCTGAAATCCCTGCGCAACGACGTCCCCCTCCCGAAACTCAGGAGCATGCAAGTGATTAGCAAGATGCTCCGCTCAAAGTTCGCGATAAAAAACGAAGAACTGCCGAAACTGGACGCCATCATCAGCGAGATGTTCGCGGAGTTCGCCGCCTTGTCGGGGGTCAAGCAGGAGCTGAAAATCGCCGAATGAGCAAATTGCAAAGCGGCCTCGAGTACACAAGGTCGCGGAGATAAAGACCCCTCCTTGTCGTGGGGGAAGCGATACCTGGGATAACATGAAGGATTCAGAAACCGCTCATGATTGGGTGGAGATGTTTCCTTACTTGGGCTTTCCTCCTCTCGATCAGCTTGTCGGAGGTTTCAAAGCGGGGCAGTCGTACCTCTTCTGCGGAACTTGCAGGTTCATTGAGGATTTGGTGCACCAGTTGATGGTGAAGGCCAGTGCCAGGGGCAAAGTCGCCTACATGAACAATTCCGACTGCTCCACACAGGGTCATTCGAGGAGACGAACGGCGGAGTTGAGGAGCTACTGGGATAAGAAGGCTATCTCGATGTCCTTACCGCGAGCCCAGCCTCAGCATGTGATTCGCCATTATCCGCGTCGAAAGGATCGCCCATGCTATGATGACCACCTGAATGCCAAGCAGGACCATGAAAGGCGTATCGCCGAGAAGGTACGATTCCCAAACTGCAGCTGGGATCCCTGCGGGTTGGCCCATGAAGACGTCGCCCACCATTGCTATGAATTGGATGCCTCCGAACAGGGCGGAGCCTATGATTGCAAGTCTCGTCACCCTCCAACTGATGCCAGCCAGTAGAAGGTCGAGGGCCACAAACGCGATGAGCCCGTACGCATGAAGCGGAGCCGCTGACCAGAGCCAGCCGTCCGTCCGCAATACCTCGATTCCAACCGCGGCTGAGGCTATCAGCAAAACGGATACGACCGCCTGAACCTTCTTCAATTCTCGTCAGTTTGTTTTAGACTCAGCTCGATAAGAGACCATCCAAGCAGATGCGTGCTTTTGCGGGCATATGCACGCACGTGATTCGATTAAATATGCGAGGCCCCGTTCTTTTGAGAGAATAGCTAATGGCACGTACCAATATCTCGGTGGATCAAGCCGTCTTTGAAGAATTCTCTTCTCAGGCAAAGCTGAAAGACAAGACGCTGTTCGCGTTTGCAAACGAGACCCTTTCGGCAGTCGCGAAGATATCTGCTGAGGGAGGAGACCCTTCTGAACTATACGGCCTCTGGCGCACGATCTCCCTCCTGAAGCAGGTGGACGTCATCACCCTTCCCTCGGATTTCGTCGACGAGCTGATCGCAACGCAGTATGCGTCGGATAAGGAAAACCTCCTCAAAATGTTCAGAGAGCTTGGGAGCAAGCTGGTCGGCGTCCTCAAGATAGCGGCTCGGGATATCGACGAGCTCGCAGTATTTGGGAGGGACTTCGCCATGCTCCTACCGCTGAAACAGCTCAAGATTTCCAAATCCCAGAATGGTGACTCCATAGAAATCAGGATTGTAGGAGCCGGAAGGAGAATAGAATCAACCGAGTGTTCATTCGCGCTTCTACAATCAATTCTCAACGGTTACGGATACACCGTGACGAAGAATGAGATAAACATAGGTACGATTATGGCCTGGGCATCGAAGACAAAGTTCGCCTAACCCGCCCCAGGCTCTGGAGGTACGCTTGAAATCGTAATTTCAGGTGGGCTCTGAAATCGCCGCTCCGTTTGGTGAGCTCTTGAGGCTAGCCCCCAATTCTCTCTTTGTTTCTGAAGTTACAGACCGCCATCGTTCTTCTTAAATCTCGGAAGTTCGATGCCGAATAAGTTTCGATTGAAGTGCATCCTAGGCGTCGATGACACTGAGGTCCAAGATGCCACAGCCTTCACCTGACGCGCCGAGCGAAGTCCTAGACCTGGTCGAGAGACCTACTGCAGCCCCGACAAACAATTCAAGATGATGAAGATGTTCGTCCAGTACCATCAGGAGGCCCTGAAATCCCTGCGCAACGCCGTCCCCCTCCCGAAGCTGAGGAGCATGCAAGTGATCAGCAAGATGCTCCGCTCAAAGTTCGCGATAAAAAACGAGGAACTACCGAAACTCGACGCCATCATCCAGGAGATGTTCGCGGAGTTCGTCGCCCTCTCCGGCGTCAAGCAGGAGCTGAAAATCGCCGAATGAGCAAGACGCAGGGCGGCCTCGAACGGGCGATTTATTAGGCAACAACCTCCGGCAATTCGAAACCCTTAAATTTCCTTGAAGTAAGGAAGTATTACTTTGAAGCAGTACCAGGTTACGAAGAAGCTTCAGGTCACGATTCCCAAGAAACTCGCGGAGAAGGCTGGAATTGAGCCTGGCGACTCCGTGGTCTTCGACGAGGCGGACGGAGAGATCACGCTCAGAAAGGCGGGTTCCCCGCGAAGAAACGCAAAGGAATTGAGTCTTGCAATGGAGGAATTCGCCTCCGACCTGAAAAGGATAGCGCCTCGGATAAATGAAGCAGGGCTTTTCCTGAATGAAAATCTTCATAGACACATCGGTGTTAAGTGACCTCAAGCTTCCGGAGGTTGCCGACGAGATAGTGAAGCGGAGGCTTGGGGGAGACGAGTTCTACCTTTCAGCCATAACTCACTTCCAAGTACTGTGGGGATACTCCTCAGCCGGCCTCTCTGCAGAAAAGTACGAACGATTGCTTGAAGTTACGGAGATGGGGATAGCCCCCGTGACCCGTCTCGATTCGGAAGAAGCTGCCAGGATGAAACCGAAGAGGGGCGACTTGCTCGACGCGCTCATTGCTGCGTGTGTCAAGAGGCATGACGCAAACATATGGACAAGTGACAAGGATTTCCTGAAATTCCTCCCCAAAGCCCGCACTAGGCTCGTCTAGTTAGAGCTGCAACGCTTTCCAAGAGGTCTGCCGTCCTCCGGTCAAAGATCGTCCTCATGCCAGCGGAGGGAAGGCAGAACAAGGAGATCGCCGAAAAGCTGCGTGCGCGCCCGAAGACGGTGACCCTCTGGAGGAGCCGCTTCGTCGTCCATCGCCTGGACGGGATACTGAAGGACGCGCCTCGGCCAGGCAGGAAGCCTCGCATCTCCGAGAAGAAGATCGACAGGGTCATCGACCTCACTCTTCACACGAAGCCGCATGGCGCGACTCACTGGAGCGCTCGCACGATGGCTAGAGAGGTGGGTCTGAGCCACATGACCGTCCAGCGCATCTGGAATGCGCACAGGCTCCAGCCCCACAGGGAACGCTCCTTCAAGCTGAGCAGCGACCCTGAGTTCAACGAGAGGGTGAGAGACGTGGTAGGTCTCTACATGAACCCGCCCGACAAGGCCGCGGTGATGTGCGTGGACGAGAAGCCCGGGATACAGGCCCTCGACAGGAGCCAGACCATCCTGCCGCTCCGACCAGGCATGGCCGCCTCGAGGTCGTGGGAGTACGAGAGGAAGGGGAAGATAGACCTCTTCGCCGCTCTGAGCATTCTAGACGGCACCGTCGTCACGCATCTCCACAGGAGGCACCGCCATCAGGAGTTCCTCATCTTCCTCCGTGAGATCGACGAGAAGGTTCCCAAGGAGCTCGACGTCCACATGGTCCTCGACAACCTTCGCACCCACTCCACTCCGGGCGTCAAGAGATGGTTCGCCAGGCACCCGAGGTTCAAGCTGCACTTCACTCCCACTGATGCGTCATGGTTGAACATGGTCGAGTCTTGGTTCAGCCAGCTCGCGGAGAGACAGATACGGCGGAACTCCTTTCCCCATGCCAAAGCGCTCACCAGAGCCATCAGAGAGTTCGTGACCGAGTATCAGAAGGCCCCACGACCCTTCGTATGGACTGTAGATGCAGACGAAATTCTGAGGAAAGTTGCCAAGCTCAGGCAGCTACAGGCGAGCCGCTGAGGATAATTCCCCATCCGTTAGTTACAGCGTACTAGCTATGCGGGGGTGCCTGAGCTGAAGGTTGGGCCTGGTTTGACTTCGCGGGACTCCCCTTGAGAAGCAGGGAAGTCAAGATGGCCAATGCGGCGAGGCTTGCCGACGCCTCGAACGCGTAACGGAAGGCCGTAATCACTTCGCCGATGGGAGCCGAGACCCCCAGCCCTTGGGTCATTATGCCGATCACGGTCACCGACACGGAAATTCCGACCGGACCACCAACCTGTCTGGAAGTGTTGATGAGCCCCGATGCGAGGCCTTCCTCTCCGGGCTTCGCCCCACCGAGCGCGGCTATGTTGGAAGCTGTGGCTGCGAGGGAGCCCCCAAGGACTGCAATGAGCTGGGCTGGCAAGATGACCGTAAAGTAGCTGGAGCTAGTCGAGACCTGCGCGAAGAGCAGCATGCCTGACAGAAGGAAGACCATCGCCCCCACGAGCACAAGCTTCGCGCCGAGTCTCTTGACAAGCCTCGGCGCCAGGAACCCGCCTACGCAGAGGAAGAGCAACGACCCGGGCAGGAGGGCGGCCGCCGAGTCAAATGGAGAGTAGGAGCGCAGCACCTGCAGGTATGTCGTCATGAGGAAAATCATCAGCACGAATGAGGCGTAGGCCAAGACCGCGGTCGCGTTGGCGAAGAAAATCGTCCTCCGCCGGAGAAATCCCAAGGGCATGAGCGGCGCCGCGGAGTAGTGCTCTATCGCGAGGAAGGACGCCAGGACGGCAGCGGAGAGGAAAAGGACCACGTAAGTCAGATAGGAGATATTCCCATTGCCAATGTCCGTCAGGCCGTAGACCAGCAACATGAGACCTGCCGTCACTGACACGGCACCGGGCAGATCCAGCCTGCCTTTCTCCTTCCTTGGCCCTCGTGCATCAGGAAGGAACTTGATCGCAAGCACGGACGTAACGATTCCAATCGGGACATTGACGAAGAAGATCCATCTCCATCCAAGGGCCTCGGTCAGGAAGCCTCCCAGCACGATGCCGGCCGAGAACCCTGAGGCCCCGACCGCGGTGAATATTCCTAGGACCTGGTTCAGCTTTCCAAGCGGCGAAAAGACCCTTACAATCATGGCAAGACCCGTCGCAGAAGCAAGGGCTGCTCCGATTCCCTGCACGACTCTCGATGCTATCAGGGTCAGCTCCGAAGCAGCCATGCCGCATGCCAGCGAGGACAGAGAGAACACAACCAGCCCCGTCACGAACAAGGTCTTCCGGCCGTAGATGTCGGAGGCGCGCCCGCTCAGCAAGAGGAAGCCGGCGAAGCTCAATCCATAAGCGCTGACTATCCATTGCAGATCTGCGAGTGACACTTGGAAGTCGGTCCGAATCGTCGGCAGCGCGATTTGGACGATGGAGAAATCCAGAACCACCACGAACTGAGCGGTGACAAGGAGCCCCAGAATCAGACCGAGCCGCCGCGAGGAATCCGGGCTCTCACTTTTCGCAGATGACAACTGAATTCGGTATACTAAGTATATTTATAAACCAGTCAGGGTCGAGATGTATATCGATTGCCATGAGCAGTCAAACTCCGCCGGCCGCATCGCAAGAGCCTATACTTCCTCGAGTTCCCTTCACGGCCTGCCCCATCCGGGTGAGCCTGAGCCTCGGGCGCCTGGGCAGGAAGTGGGCTTTCATGATCCTGCGTGACGTGGCCTTCAATCGAGACGTGACGTTTAGCCAGATTTTGCGGAAGAACTCCGGGTTGACACCGAGGGCGCTGTCTATCTGCCTTCGGGACCTCCAAGAGGAAGGTGTCATTGAGCGAGTCGCCGATCCTATCGATAACCGCAAGGTGCACTACCGGCTCACAGATCAGGGTCGAGACGCGGTCCCCATTTTGACCGCTCTCACCCAATACGGCATCCGGTATCACTCTGACAGGGTCTTCAAGGACAAACAACCGAGAGAGCTCGGTAGTCTTTACCAGGGACATCAGGATTTCATGCTCGGCCGCTTGGAGGAGTTCGCGCGGTCAAGCCGAAACCGAGTGCGGGATTAGTCACAATTTCAAGCCGGACTTGAGCGCCTTGTACCTGTTTCTCACCGTGACCTCTGTCACCTCGGCCGCCCTTGCGACGGTCGGTTGCGATTTTCCTTCTCCCTCAAGGTGGCTCACGATATAGCGCCGCGCCTGCGAGCCCCATCGGATCCTTGCCCGCGGATATCCCCTGCGCCTCCGCCATCCTCAGTATCTCCTGCGCCCTCTTCATCGGGTTGCAATTTCTCGCAGTACATCCTGAACCCTGCATCTAGGGTCAAGGCGATTCACGCTTCACTGCAATCGGACAACAGCACAACCAGACCTTTGCGTTCGAGTATGCTGATGAGCAAGGTCCCACAACGGGCACAGCGAACAGCAAGCCGTACTATGCCCCACCCACCATACGCATGGCCTTCTACTCCTACGGCTCGCGTTCCCAAACCTACTGCCCCTGTGATTGGCGAAGGGATGCTAGTAGGGTGTCACCGAAATCCGGGGTATTATGCTTGAGCGCCACTCACGGTGGAAGGAGCGGTCGAACTATCAGGTTGACGAGTAGTTCCACCTCGACTATCGAAATCATAATGCCCCATCCGTTAGTTAACCCCACTAGTGGACAGAACCCAATTTCTCAGCCGGACTCATATAGTCGAAAGTTCATATCG
>DATGVR010000040.1:0-7322 GCA_035300255.1 Nitrososphaerales archaeon | reverse complement strand
TGTATCCTATCAATTTGGCACCCGCCGGAGAAGCGAGATTCATCGGCAAGTTTGGGCTAATCACCGTCCGCATCCCCCTCCCACCGGACAACTTCAAAGCTGACACATACGGTTCCAGTAAATTCATATCGAATCCTGTCAGTTTCGCAAACTGCTTCCATGTCCTCAGTTTCGCAGGTTTGCTTCTGTCGGCTCCAGCAAAAGCTGCAATGTTTCGGAAGGGATGGCTCCAGCCACCGAAGCTCATTTTTTGGGAGTGGGATGCGAGGCACCCGAGTACCAATGCCCTCGCTTTGTTAGTTAGCACAGGCATCACTGTGTCGCGAAGGTCAGAAAGATGAACGAGCGGTTTGCCCGGATTCTCTCGGTACCTGGAAACAAGTTGATCGACCCATTCAGTCCTGAAGTGATGCTTAGCAGAGGCTGTCGCCCTGATCAGGTCTTCTCCTAGTTCACGGACGACTTTGATAGCATCCTCGACGTCGAAGTCCTCTAGAAGCTCGGCCGAGCCTTTGGCTCCACGTAGTTCTACCTGCAAGTCCAAAGGCTTGAAGCGAACGCGATACTTTAGTCCGAATCAGTTTGCATATGTTCTTGGAAGGGGGAGTAGTCTGAAAGTGTCTCCCGCCAAGTCTTCGCGTACCCATGCTGGACTTTGGGGGCATTCCTTAAAACAAAATCCCCGAGGCGTGGGAACGTGGCAGCGGACCTGGCGACCAACAACTTATTCGTACTCATCTCGGGTCTGCTCGTGTTCACGATGACTCCTGCCGTCGGACTCCTGGAAGTGGGGGAGCTGGGAGAGGAGTTCTCGAGTATTAGCCTCCTGAAGGTCATGCTCATCACGGGCATCGGCTTCGTCGTAATGGCTATCATTGGTTTCAACACCGCTTTTGCTCCAACGATCGGCGGGGTGATCGGGGACCCGACCTACGGGGCAGGACTATTCCTTGGTGGATTTTCCTCCAACGCGGCAGGCCTCCTGTCAGGCGTCTTCTGGTCGATGACCTCACAGTACTTCGGCACAGGGCTAACAACGGGCACCTACTTCCTATTTGAGACGTCGTTCGCCACCGTGACCCTCGCCCTAGTCGGCGTGATCGTCCTGAAGAAGGTCAAGCTTGAGGCATTCGCATTCTTTGCGGTTGTGTACTTCGTCATCATCTGGAATCTGCCAGCAGCCTGGATCTGGAACCCTACGGGGTGGCTGTATCAATTGGGGATGCGTGACTTCGCAGGGGGGCTGGTGGTCCACGCGGCTGCAGGGGCCGCGGGCCTGGCGATACTCGTTGTGGTGTGGCAGGAAGAGAGGAAGTCCGGGCTCAATCAGAGCGCCCAGATCCCGGTCAGCATCGGCCCGGTATGGCTGACTCTCTCTATACTTCTGCTGTGGGTCGGTTGGTTCGGGTTCAACCCAGGGAGCGTACTGGCGTTCAATTCTTCGGCCATTGTTGTCGTACTCACCACTTTCCTGGCGGCGGCTTCCAGTTTTTTGTCCCTAATACTGGTGGCGTACTTGAGGACCCGGGAGAATCCTGGTCTGATAGTGATGGCAAATGGGGTACTGATGGGCCTGATAGTGATCACCCCACTGGCCGGGTTCGTCAGCCCGGGGAGCGCGATCATGCTCGGGCTTCTCGGCGGGGCGCTGTTCTTTTCAGCTGAGATGTACTTCGCGAAACGGAAGTGGTTCGCCGATCCAATCGGCCTCCTTCCTGGGCACTTGGTCGGGGGGATCTTCGGGGTGCTGATGATCGCCTTCTTCACTCAGAATACGTTCGCCGCGGCCTCGGGAACTGCGTCGCTCCCGGACGGGTTCCTGTTCGGGGGCGGGATAAGCGCCCTTCAGCAGCTTGGGATAGAGGCGTTCGGGATAGTCGTGGTGTTTGCCACAGTCTTTGTCCTTTCGTTGGCTGTAATGAAAGGAGCGAGTATGCTGTTCCGCGGGATACTTTCCCGGGAAGCTTCCTAGGAGACCGGGATTCCGCGCCATTTACGAAAAGCTTTCTCCTGACCGTCGCCTCTTTCGCAATCGTTAGTCATTGGACACCATTCACCTGTCAGCTTCACCAGTTCAACCACCTTTTCCGGAGACGCGCCCGTTGCGACTCTTGTCTCGATCAGAACGCTTCTTGCGGACCGGGAAGTCACGAGTAAATCGAGACGATGGCTCTGAGCTGCGGCCTCGAGAGTTCAAGCTTTTCGCCCCCGAGGGACTGGACGATTATCGAACCCCAAGAGCCCTCGATTCCTCCCAGTCTCTCTCCGATCGGCTCTCCCTTGGTAGCAGAAACCGAGTCGAGGAGATTGGAGTATGCGTCAGGCCCTGGCCACGTCGACCTTTTCCCAATGCTTTCGAGGAGCTCCCACAACAAAGGCCGGTTCTCCACCTCTTTCGAAGTGAGGGGCAATGAAGGCGAGCCCGCGGGAGCCGAAATCCTGTACGCCGAGGCCCGGTCGACTCTTCCACCGTGAGCATGAACCACGAGCACACCCGGGAGGCTCGAGGCTTCGCTGGCCAGGTCTTTCGGAAGCTTCGCTTCCGAAAATCGATAGAGGAAAAGCGCCGAAGCCGGTATGGCGTCAAGGGGGAGAATGTATGCCCGGCTCTGTCGACCAGAAGCAGAATCCTTGAGTCTTGAAAGGAGCTTGGTTTCAGCACTGTTTCTGTCCCAAGCTCTGCATTCTGCAAGTGCGTAAACCCTTGCGGAATCCACGAAAATCACCAGCGTCCCGGAAATGGACGACGCGGCCCTGGGAAAGTCCTCTGGGCCTGGCTTAACTTCGGCCAGGGCGTACCAAAAGAACGGAATGTACTTCGACCTCAGGAGAATGGAATCTTCGACTGGTACCACTTGGTCAAAGATTGAGCCGAGGGGAAGGTGGGGCCAGAAGAAGACGATTAGGCTCGCTAAGAAAAGAAGGATAGGGGAATAGGTCCCTCCCGCCCCGAAAGCGACAACGGAAAGTACGAAGAGTCCACCGGCCAGGACAAGGCGAAACGGCGGACGACTCCTCACATTAGCCCCTCCCCCGGCGTCTTTGGACCTCGGCCTGAGAGATATCGCCAAGTATACGATGGACAGGATTCCGATGAACCAGAGCCCGGTTGCGAACGAAACCACGCCGACAAGCGCGACGATGAACTTACCCAACCAGCCCATCAGTGGAATCCCTCTGCGTCGATGCTGGCGAGCCCAGACTTCGAGTAGTCCTCCAGCGCAGGGTGCCGAGCCACCCAGAACGCCCTCCCGCTGTCCGCCGCTTCCTCATCGTCGGTTGCCGTCTCCCCGTTCCGCCTCGCTCTGCTCTTTGTCAGCTCGAGGGAGAACTTCGCTTCGTGGCCGAGGATGATCCCGCCATAGGGGTGGCGGTTCCAGGCCTTGATCGGGTCAATGGAGACGTGGCTCACCACCAGCACTGCAATCCCAAACTCGACGCAGAGTCGTTGGGCATGTGAGAGGAGCATGGCGAGGCCGGCGCTCCTCGCGGGTAGGTCCTGGGTGCTGGGGAAAGAAGACTTGAACGGGGCCGAGATGGAGTCGTAGACAAGGAGCTTGGCGCCGGTGTCACGGATTATTCCATGTAGGACCGAATCGTAGGTAGGGGTCTGCCTGAGCCTGAGCTCCACCCTTCCTCCCTTCGAGACCTCCTTGTTGGCGTCGACGCCGTGGAGGTTGAGGAGGTCGGTCACTTCGGGCGTCTGAATGATGTAGACCGAGGGCTCCTTGTTTGGGACTTCGACCGTGAAGCTCGGGCAAAGGATGTCGGCTATGGGTCCCAGGTGCGAGTCGGTATAGGATACCCCGAGCCTGTCCAGGGTCGTGCTGATGGCGGTGAGCAACTCTCCGCGAGAGGCTCCTTTTTTCTTGCCGGCTGGTTTTGTTACGCGCTCGAGCTTCAGGTCGACGGCGGGAATTTCCTTGCTGAATCGCTTGTTCATCCCCCCCTGTCGGTAAGGGAGCAGGTAGCTGGAGTAGGACTGCTCGGTGTCGAGGATTATGGCCGAGTGCCCTCCGGCGACGGTAGAGCAAGCGGCCTGATGAGAGAAGATGCTCTTGCCGAGGGCTTTCTCTCCGAAGACCTGGGTGATGGTGCCAGTAGCTAGGCCTCCGTCCAAGAGATCGTCGACGGCCTTGCATTGGGTGGGGATCCGCTCCATCACTTCCTCAGCTCCTGCAAGAGCCTCCTCCCTTTCTCAGCTAGAGTGTAGCAAAAGACCTTGGGCCCGGAGCCGGATTCCTTGGGCTCGAGAATCAGGAACCCTTGGTTCTCGAGGCCCGTAAGGGCGGAGCTGACATCGGACGGAAGGAACTCGGATGCGATGTACTGAACCATCGACTCCGGCGTCGACAGCGGAAAACGGTCCACCTCTTCTAGGATCATCTTCGTCAGGTCCGGCGTTGGGAGTTTGCTCGCCCCGGCAGGGGCGTAGTCGGCAGTCTTCACGACGACCCTGCGTGGAATGAAGTTTACGCGACGGTCGTTCCGCCTGTCGTGAACGACGAAAGTGCTGGAGAGGATTGTTTCGACTTGCCTGTGCTGTGAATGCCAGGCGTCGCTTGAATAGACACGGACTGGACAGGACTGCAGAAGGATGGGGCTGAGAGACTCGTGCTGTTCTGAGGACAAGACCACGGCAGCGGGCCACCCCAATAGATGGCTCAGGAGGCGATTCGTGTGGGCTGGCTTCGGCGAGGCCCTGAAGACCCTGTGAGCCTCGGTGAGTAGGATGAACTCACGATTGTCCCCTGAGGCGTGAGACATCGCAAGCAACTTTGCCAGGAATAGGGCTACCGCGAGTTCCGCGGCCTGGGGGTAAGGGGCCCGGTGGAAGTCCAGGACAATGTCCCCCTTGACCATCCGTGCGAACTTCTGGTCGTCGACGGCGTCGAAATGGCGGAGCGAGCCAATCCTCCCCTTGAGCTTGTCGACGTAGAATCCCCTGAACCCTTCGACCTTGCCAAGAACGTCGTAAATCGAAATCGGACTGAGCATCGCTCCCTCTGTGGCCACGACTTGCATTGCTGAGTCGATTATCGCCTCTTCCTCGGAGGATAGGTCGAGGGCCACTGCGTACGCGGCCGCCGCCATCTGTGAATGCCAAGGTTCGGGCTCCTCAAGCCTGAAGGCGTCGTAGAGGAAAGTGCGATAGTCGAAGGTGTCGAAATGGCCAGAAAGGCGATTGGCCAGGGAACCGTTGAGGTCGAGGAGTATGGGCTTGGCTCCCGCTTCTCTCGCAGAGATGGATGTGAGGAATGCGAGGTGGTCAGACCGAGAACCCAAGAGGAGGACCTTGCTCCCGGGGCTCCCGACATCCAGTTTCGCCTTCTCCCCGTCGCGACAGTATCCCATCCAGAGCTTCTCGACAGAAGACATGCCGCGTGAGGAAGGTCGGAGCTTATAGGACGTTGCTGACTTCAGGTACTGACCTGAGGTCAGTCCTCCAGAGATGGCTGCGAAATAATCTTCTTGCCCAGAAGGGAAAGGACGAGTTCGACCACCAGCTCAGCAGTGTGGTTTTCGATGTCGAGCATGGGGTTGACTTCGACGAATTCTGCCGAGGTGACCCTCTTTGAATCGTAAAGCATCTCCATCGCCAGGTGAGCCTCCCGGTATGTCAGTCCCCCCTTCACCGGTGTGCCCGTCCCTGGCGCTTCTCTGGGGTCCATTGCGTCGACGTCAAAGCTGAGGTGGACCTGGCTGACCCCGGATCCTGCCAACTGAACAGCCTCCTGCATTACCTTCTTCATGCCCAGCTCGTCGATCTCCCTCATCGTGAATACGGTCATCTTCGAGCGGGATATCGCCTTGGCCTCGAGCGGGTCGAAGCTCCTCCCTCCAATTAGGACGGTATTCTTTTCGACAGCTTTCGGAGCGACTCCCCCGAGCTGAGTTAACCTCGGATGACCATAGCCAAGAATGGCGGCCAGGGCCATGCCGTGGATGTTCCCACTCGGGGTGGTTCTCGGGGTATTGAAATCGCCGTGGGCGTCGAGCCAAATCACGCCTCGGTCAGTCCCTGACTTGGCCAGGCCAGCAAAGGTTCCTATCGATGCGCTTTGATCCCCGCCGAGGACTAGAGGAAAGAAGCCTCGCTTTGCGCAATTGGAAACCTTGGCTGCGATGAGCTCGCATTGCTTTACGACGTCCGTCAGATATCTGACCTTCGCGTCACCCATAGGGGCCGTGGCCATGTCAGCGACCTGTATGTTGCCGTAGTCCTCGACTTTGAGCCCAAGGGCCTCGAGTCCTTCCCCCAGCCTGGCTATCCTTATGGCGCTTGGGCCCATGTCGACTCCGCGCCTCTCCTGGCCCATGTCTGCCGGAGCGCCGAGAATTCCGACCTTCATCCAGACTGGCCGGGGGATTGGGACTATTAATTGGATGGGGCCTACTTTGGTCTGGTTATGCTCGAAAGCCAGGCATGGCCTCCTTCATCATGGTATTGGGACTCGAACCTTGCCGGGCGTATCCAGTCCACTCGCCAATCGCTTGAGAAGGTCCTCCTGATCTCTTCCTTCGTCACCCGACGGGGACCTCCCCAGTCTGACGGCTCTCTGTCACTGAAACAGAGCATGAAATACGACCCTCCGGGATTGAGCACCCCCCAAAGACTCTTGGCAAATGACACTCTCTCCCTATCGGAGAAAACGTGGAACAGACCACAATCAATAGCCGCATCGAACTTTCTTCCTATCGATGCCAAGTCCAGGGCGTTTGTCACGAGGAACTCCGCAGGCAACTTCCGCTGTTTCGCCTTTGCCTTGGCCTTCTCAATGGCCAATGGCGAGGAGTCCACGCCGAGAACCTTGTGTCCCTTCGACGCGAACAACATCGCGTTCTCGCCGGTCCCGCAGCCTACGTCTATGACGTCCCCCTTCACTTTTCCCTCGTCGGAAAGCTTGACGAATTCACCTTGTGGGCGTCCGATGTCCCAGGGCGGCACCCCGCGGTAGGCTTCGTTGAAGAAACTCAATGTCTAGAGGGCCTTCAGTGTATCGGCGAGAAGCTCCAACATCGGCTTATTCTCCGGGGCCAGGGTCTGGAAATAGATTTTCTGGACGCCGGTGTCGTTGATTCCTCTGACCTGGTCAAGGAACTCTTCGACCGTGCCGCAGGGGGCTCCCCGCAACGTCAATCGCTTCAGAACCTCTTGGGGGTGGATGTCCTCGCCCGTCTTCGAAGCGTGCAGCTTTGCGTTCGCCTCCAGGTCGGACTGGTTCCTCCCTATCATGAACGGGCCCATCTCAGACATCTCGATTTTTCGATCCCCTCTCAAACCGTCGAGCACCCCTTTGAGTTCTCTGAAAGCCTCCGAC
>DATGVR010000039.1:0-7649 GCA_035300255.1 Nitrososphaerales archaeon | reverse complement strand
AAGAGGGTCGCCTTGAAGTTCACCCCTTCGTACCTTGTGGTGATCCGGACGTCGTCGTGGGCGATCCCCGTGGTGAAAGGGTGCGTCGAAACGTCCATCCTGAACTTCTCCTTCGGCATCTTCAGCATCTCGACGACCCCCTCGTTGACTTGCTCCATTGCGGAAGTCTCGTACTTCTTCGATTCGAGCGGGTGCTTGCTGGGCTAGACTCCTGCTGAGGCGACCTTCGCAAGTATCTTCTTGCTCTCGGGGATCAGCCTTGAGTAGACCGCGTCGGCGTCCCTCACCGTGAACCCCTCCTCGAAGAGGTTCAGCAGTGCGTTGTAGGGGTGCTTCTCGTAGCCCAGCTTGTCGGCCACCTTCCTTTCGAGCCCGATGATCTTGTCAAGGTGCGGTCTGAATAGCTTGAAATCGGATCTCTTCCTCGCGGTCCTCCAGACCACGGTTGCCTCCGTGGTGACCCTCTGTATCTCGTCCACCAGCTCCGGCGGAACCTTCAGGAAGTAATCCAGGTTCCTTCTCAAGACCCGGACGACTCCCTTCTCCATGTCGTCGAGGTCCTTCGCCTTCTCGGCCTTCCCAACCATGCCGTCGAGTTCGATTGTCGCCCTCTGGACCATCATAGCAAGCTGGCCTGACGCGATTCCCCTGGGCCTGGCTCCGGCCTCGGGCATATGCGTCTCTGTGTCCCACCCCAGTACGGCCAGTGAATGGTTGATGGCCCACACTTGGCTGTACTTCGAGAGGATGTCGCGGACGAGAAGGTTCCTAGCCAGCTGCGAACGGCGTCGGTCGGGCAGGCTGGCCTAAAAGGGGCTTGCAGGCGCAGGTCACCGACTGAGAGAAGATTCCTCTTAGGGTCGCGGCGAGATTCTGAGATGGGATAGATAGACGATGCCGTGTATGGGGTTCTTTGCGCCTCCGCCGGAAGATCCCCGAAGAAGTCATCGGTTCACGAGAAAATCCGTGCAAATGCAAACCCACGAACAAAATAGGTGCCGAGAACGTGATTCCACTTTACCAGCTTTCGGAGAGTTACGTCTCGTCAACGCTTATTAATTAACTCTCAGCGACGAGTTTCACGAAAACAAAGAGCTATCTCAAGATAGATGTCTTCGTCCTTATTGCGCTGTTACTCCTCCTCCCTGGGCCTCTTTCTCAAACAACCCATGGTAGCACCTTGGTACCGTTTCCAGAGTGGAAGCAGGAATTACTCTATACCGTTTCATCTGCTGGTAGCGAGACCGGTTCCTCTGGCTCGAGTTCGGTACTGCCGCCAGTTGTTGGTGCCAACCATCGAGTGAATGATCCTCAGAACCTGTTCCCGAACGGTCAACTCACGAGGAGCGAGACCACTATTGGAGTGGCAAACAAGGGAGAGTTCTTGGTAGCTGGCTTTAATGATGGCGATGGATTCCTTCGCAGACCATTCAGAGTTCCGGGACAAACGGGCTTCCAAACTGGAAAGCCACCTGGGCTGTCGGGCTTCAGTTTCTCGACAGATGGTGGTACGACTTGGACCGATGGGGATACCCCGTTCATCGCTGGAGCTGTCGATCCAAACTTTCCTAGCTGCGGCGGCATAGTAACGCGGGGTGACCCGTGGCTTGATTCGAGCAATCGAGAGGAGGAGGACTCGACTCTCTTCTACGCGAATCTGGCGGTACACGAGTTCGACGGCGACCCAGCATTCCCCCAATGCTCCTTTGGCGGTAATACTGCAGGAGTTAGCGTGCACAGTGGTGCCTTCAAGACTTCTGGAGAAACGTTCAGGTTCGCTTGGAACGACGTACACCTTTTGCAAGCGGTGCCGGGTGTAGGTCAGTCGGTCGGCTTCCCGCTAGACTCCTATGACAAGGAGGCGCTCGCCGCGAACAAGGATGTCGTCGCGGTCTCCGTGACGAATTTCATCGGACGTTCGCCTGACATAATAGGCTGCGGGTTCGGTCAGATCGAGCTGTGGGTCTCTACGGACGGAGGGAGTGAATTCGGCGCTGCTCCCCTCTTGGTTCAGCCAGATCAAGTCTCTGCCACGTCCTGCGATAGTGGCCGGCTTAACTCGGGCTCTCAACCAGTAATAGTTGATGGCGACAAAGTCGTCGTCGTCTGGCAGAATGGGCCCGACTTCGTCAACGGGATAATTTCACTTCCGTTGAACGTCAAGATACTCTCGAGCACTTGCGACATCGAGGAACGCACCTGCTCGACCCCCGTCGTTGTCGATAGCATAAACTCTATGCGTCGAAGCGCGCCTCAGGGATACAACAGGAATCGTATGAACGACTTTCCGAGAATAGCGACGTCTGACGATGGAAGGATCTTCGTTGTCTATACTACAGGAACAGGAACTCCAGTTGCCACCAGTGTCTTCGCAGATTCAAACGTACTACTGAAGGTCTCGGATGATGAAGGTAAAACCTTCAAAGGGCCCTTCAACGTAAATCCAGTTGATGACGGTCGAAAAGACTTCTGGCCTGTCGTCACGGTTGATAGTGACGGTAACCCAGTAGTCGTCTACGTGTCAAGCAACGAAGCCAATCTGACTACAGATCCGAACGATATCGAGTGCGTTCCCGGCGCCAAACAGCTAGGTGGAGGAGTCGCACAGAACGGCAAGCGGAGCTCGCTCGTGGATGTCTTCGCTGCCCGCTCGCCCGATGAAGGAAGGACCTTCAGTAGCCCGGTGAAGGTCACCGACGTGACCTCTAACTGGTGTAAGGCGAGAACGAATGTACGACCTACCTTCGGTGACTATATCGACGCCAAGAGCTTCGAGGATCGGATCTTCACGGTCTGGGGAGACGGAAGGTGCGGCGCCACACAGGTCGCTTGCCCTCCAGCCGGAGCAGGAGTTGCGGACACACTCCCACCGCCTGCAGGCCCTAGAGACAGGGAGTCGGACGTTTTCTACGCCACTGCAAAAGTCAACCCGGAGCCAAGCGACTGAGGGACGAAGAACCCCCTTCTTTTTTCAGCTATTTTTTTTTCAGCCCCGAATCTCGGTGAAGATGGAGAGCGCAAGAAACCCAATTCACTAGGCTTTGCAACAGGAGGTAGACCCTCAAGCACGTCAGAAATTTACATGACGAGCTGGAGCTTTTTCACCAGGGCGTTAAGCTGACCCGCTGCATTTGGTCGAGCCGTATCGAAACCAAGGTGTGAAACCATTACCGTGCTGGGGTTCATTGCGCCTCCGCCGGGATATCATCCGCGCATTGGACGATACGTAACGGACGGGCTGACAAACAACATCGCCTCGCCAAGGCTTGGTGCGACAGAGCGAGGATACAGATTCAGACTCCTCAAACGGTAAATGCAGAAAGGATTAAGTTTGTTTCGGTACTATGCAAAGATTTAGCACCCGCCTTGGACTGAGCACTCCAGCGGCCGCAGTGGCCAGCACTCTCGTTCTGTCCTTGGCAGCCGTCGTTCTACTCGAAAGCAGACGAGAAAAAGAACCCACCGTTCTCGTGAATGATGCAGGAGTAGGGCAACACCCTTCCGATCTCGAGGAAACCTGATGCCCCAGCCACTGAGAGTGAACCTCCTTCACGCCCTGGAGAACTTCCTCGATGCGTATCCATGCTCTCCCCCTGAAGTGGCGCTCATCGAAGGCATCTCAAATTCAATCGATATCGACGCGTCGAAGATCGAAATCTCCCTCGATGACAAAAAACGAGAGTTCTCCCTCTTGGACAACGGAGGAGGGATGTCGAAGGAGGGCTTCGAGAACTACCACACGGTCGCCCTCTCTTCTAAGAAGAAGGGACAGGGGATAGGATTCGCCGGGGTCGGGTCGAAAATCTATCTTGCGGCGAGCCCTGAAGCCGAGATAATCACACAGACGCGCGGTCCCGATGGGGCCTTCGCCAGCGTAATCAAGAGGGAGCACATAGATCAAGGGTATGATGATCTGGTTTTCGACGAAATCAAGCCGGAGCTGAAGTCCAAGGGAACCCTGTACCAGGTGAAGATGAACCAGCAGGACTTTGAAGAGCTGAAGTCGAACGCGGAGAAGTGGATAGTCAAGTGGTTCAACCAGATCCTGATTGGTAAGTCCAAGTCAATTATCCTCGAAGGAGAACGTGTGAAGGCCTGGAAACCGAAGGTCAGATCGTCTGAGAAGATAGAATTCGAAGTCAAGGGAGCCAATTTCGAAGTCGAGGTGATTATCACCAAAGAGAAGCTCGAGTCAGACCTGGTTGGTCTGAACGCCATTGTGTTCGGGAAGTTCGTGAAGAAATATGACTTTCCTTGGCAGTATCAGCTGAAGACGGAAGCGAGGGATATCGTGTATGCCGTCCTGCTCGCCGACCCCCTGAGCGAATACCTCAGTCTCAACAAGCTCGAATTCAAGGCTAATCATCTGGTCCACTCGGTCATTGAGAAAGCCCAAGCCGGGGTGTACGAGCATCTAAGAAAGAAGGGGATGGTACTCCCGATGGAAGAAGAGCAGGCGGCGCAGATTCGCACAAACGCCCTGTCCAACTCCTTCACAAAGCTGCTCTTCTCGGAGGGGTTCAAGAAGTTCAACCCATGGATGAGGGTCGGGGGTGTCGATTCGCTAATCCAGAAACCTGATGGCACCGAAACAGGCAAGACGTCCTCAGGCGATGGTGCTCTCTCTCAGGGTGACAATCACGGCGAGGAGAAGCCGAAGGACAAGACTATCGGAATAGCGTTCGTCGACCTAGCCGAGAACCCGAAGGAGGGGTGGGTGGACATCGAGCAGAAGGCCATCATCGTGAACCTGGGCCACAAGATGTACCGGAGGCTGGTCGACCAGGGCGTTAAGGCTGCGCAAAATCTAAACATACTCCGGGTGTTGGTGACGTCAGTCCTCGATTACAAGAAGGAAGAGCTCCCCGACATCACGCCGGAGACGATTCTGAATTTACAGTCGGAGATGATCGCTACAACGTGGATGGACACGTGACAAGGGTCCCAGTCAGATTCGCGAAGATAGAGGGCGGGAGCGGCAAGAGCCAGCTAGTCGCTGTAATCCAGGGATCCGACTCGATCTCGATGGCCCTGAACAAAGAGTCCCGAGACGTCATAAAGGGCATCACCGAGAAATACAACAAACTGGTTAGATCGTTGTCCGGGAACATTGAGAAGCTCAGGCCGGAAGGTCCCGCAGTCGAAAGACTTGAGGCGAGCAAGCTGCTGGATGATTTTGTCAAAGAAACTTCCGACCGATTCGACCTCGTCGCTTTTCCGGAGTCTATCGCACGCGACCTGAATCTGAAGGCACGGCAAAACGAAGCTAACGCCCTGCTCAGCCTTGCCGACGTTGCCAAGAAACAAGACGGGCTGAGCAAAGGGATAAACTGGCGGACCTTCATATTTGTCCATCCGGCGATTACTAGCGCCACGAACTCCCCATCGAACACGCTCATCGCAGATTTGAACGACATCATCGATAGGCAGGCAGAGTTGGCTTACCGCGGGAAGAGCCTCGCCGCTGGGTCGGTTTCCAGGCAGTTGTTCGAACTGGCCTTGAAGCACCGTTTGGAAATCGTTGGCGTCGATGGACACGGAAGGAATCTTCGTGTGGGCGTGGCGCGGCCCCAAAAAGGCTCGCCTCTCCATCGGCCGGCTAGAAGACATCATCGGCCAGATAAAGTCCATCGACCCGCTAGCCATCGAACCGCTAGACGCCATCGACCCGCCAGAGTCCATCATCGGCCCGCTAGAGTGCATCATCGACCCGCCAGAGTCCATCGTCGACCCGCCAGAGTCCATCGGCCGGCTAGAGTGCATCAACGGCCGGCTAGAGTGCGTCGACCCGCTAGTCATCGGCCGGCTAGCCACCGAACCGCCAGAGTTCATCATCGGCCTGCTAGCCATCGACCTGCTGGACATCGACCCGCTAGCCATCGACCTGCTGGACATCGACCCGCTAGACGAGAGAGAGACCGACCACGCCGTGGTCCTAGAAGTCCTTCGGTCGCACGACATGCTAGTGGCCGCCAACAATCACGTCAAACACGCGTACGGCCACGACACACTTACGCTACCGGAGGTGGAGAGGTGAGGGGAGGAACGAGTACAAACCTTGGCCCATCGGGAATAACGACGAGGGGGTTTTCGAAGAAGAACCGGAAAGAAGAATGACTGGCTTGAGAGCAACACTGCTCGTGAATTGCGGGTAAGAATCGTTCTGCGGGCTGCGGCATTTAGCCCCTAAGAATTAATCCGACCCGCGGCATTTCACCGTGCAGGGTTCATTGCGCCTCCGCCACTCGCCCATCACCGACCCGAGACGCAAGTTGAAATGGTCGTGATGATCATTCCAACCGAGGGCCGTGACAGAGTACTTCGACGTGGTGGACGAGAATGATAAGGTCGTTGACAGGAAGCCGGGGATTGAGTGTGTGAATCGAGGCCTGTTGCACAGGGCCATCCTCGTGTTCCTCCTTAACTCCAGAGATGAGGTCTACCTGCAGAAGCGGGCTGAGCACATTCTCTTCTACCCTGGGTATTGGTCTGCCTCGTGCACCGGCCACGTGTCTTCTGGTGAGACCTACCTTGAGGCGGCAAGAAGGGAGATGAAGGAGGAACTGGGGCTCGACTGCGAGTTGGACGAGCTAACCAAATTCATGTCCCCGAAGTGGAAGATCGGCCGGAGGATTGAATGGGAATTCATCGCGATATTCGAGACAATTGTGAAGGACCCGCAGATCACGCTGAGCGACGAAACGCAGGAAGGGAAGTTCGTGTCCATAAGAGAATTCAAGAAGATACTGGCTGGAGAGCCTGAGAAATTCACGCCTGACACGATATTGGCAGCTCGGCGGTATCATAGAATCATGTAAACGTCTTTCCGGGCAGCTTGTGCCTCACACAGGGTTCATTGCGCCTCCGCCGAGATATCATCGGTGCACTGGGGTGCGAGTCACAGGGCTTCTCGAAACTTAGTCCCGCCTGACAATCAACTTGGCGTCTGTTCCCCCTCCGGTCTAGTTCATCTGTGACCCGTTAGCGAGGCGAGCTGACTTGAAGGTGAAAAGGAATTTCGAGGTGCTTAAATAAAAATACTGTACAATTTTATGATGAGGTTAATCTTGCGCGTGCGGGGCGTTGTGAGGAGGATAGGGAACTCACTTGGACTAATCATACCGTGGGAGGAGGTTCAGAAACACAAAATCAAGGAGGGGGATGTGGTGGAACTCGAGGTCGAAAGGAAGGTCAATTTCAGGGAGATGTTTGGCGCATTCGAGTTTTCGAAGAGCAGTCAGGAGATGAAGGACGAGGCAAAGGCCGAGTGGGGAGATTGAGGCCTATCAAGAAGTTCTTCCTCGACACATACGCAATTCTGGAGTATCTGAGGGGAAACGCCGAGTACCTTAACCGGATGTCCGGTGCTGAGCTCGCGACCTCGCTGCTGAACCTGATGGAACCTAAGAGATCATGGTGAAAAAGCGACCGAGAGCGTCTACTCTGCCCACAGACATTACCAATAGTGGCAGAAAGCCCCATGATTTCAATCGGGGGATAAATGCCGCGTGGGCGCGTTTATGGAATGACCGGATGTTGTCTTCTGGGTGGCACACATGAAGTCAGCGTCAAGTAACTCTTGGACGGTACTCCGACAAGAGGGCGTGAAAGTTCAGGCGAGGACAAAAGCCCGACGTCTTTCGTCTACG
>DATGVR010000038.1:0-12746 GCA_035300255.1 Nitrososphaerales archaeon | reverse complement strand
TAGATCCATCTTGTTCTTCGAAAGCCAAGAGTGAACAAAGAGTGCGTGAGGCATTACGGTCGCACCAATCATTCCAACGGCTATGAAGAGTGCAGCATTGTCCGGAGCAAGAGGGACAATAGAACCGTAAGCAACTTGCGCAAGGTCGAAGTTTCCTATGACAAGCAAGTCGTAGAATATGCCTATTACCAATATGCTGATTAGAATGGCGAAGTACTGCTCTATCAAACGGAACCTCCTCGTCATCATTGTCAGCAAGATGATGACGTCGAGGGCGCCGAATATGGCGCAGTAGATGAGTGGAATGCCAAAAAGTATGTTGAGCCCAAGCACGGTCCCCAGATACTCCGCGAGGTCGGTGGAGGCCGCGGCAGCCTCGGCGGCGAGCCAGTAGGGAATTACATATCGTTTCTTACCACCGAACGACTGTCTGACGAGCTCCGCAAGGTGGGAGCCAGAAGCGATTCCCAACTTCCCTGAAAGGTACTGGAGTAGCATTGCCATACCGGAAGCAAGCCAGCCCGCCCATAGTAGCGCGTACTTGTAACCCGCCCCCGCTGCGAGGTCCGTGCCGTAGTTTCCCGGGTCCATGTAGGCGATGGAGACCATCAGGGCAGGCCCAACCCAGCGAAGGAATGGCCAAATCTGTCGTTGAGACTTTGATTTCGTCGATTGCACCTCTTGAGGAACTTCTTCGACCGGAGCAAGGGTCCTCCTGAAGGGCAATCTCATGATAATGGCCCGGGAATCCCCGAACATGGTATATAAGTTAGATATGCCTAACATACTTTCGAACGCAAAGAAATTCTCCGGGAGCCGAACTAAGATTCTCCCATGGGTCAACGAACCTTTTTGAACTCGGGACGGCCGGCCTTGCGTGAGGGAAATGTCAAAGTTGATACTGCCGAGGCGAGACGTCTCACGGCGGGAGGATTACCTCGAGGCTATCTACAATTTGAACGAGGAGAAGGGATACGTCAG
The DNA here is from genome assembly GCA_035300255.1 of Nitrososphaerales archaeon. Lineage (GTDB taxonomy): Archaea > Thermoproteota > Nitrososphaeria > Nitrososphaerales > Gagatemarchaeaceae > UBA183. The sequence continues at coordinate 11,765 of DATGVR010000038.1, read as the reverse complement.
TGCCGCAGACATCTCTGACAGGCTCGGGGTCAAGCCTCCCACGGTGTCGAACATGGTTGTGAACCTTGCGAAAGACGGCTACCTCGAGCACGAGAGATACCGGGGAATGCGTCTGACAGCTTCGGGGGAGAAGATTGCGCGATCCGTGATCAAGAGACACCAAGTCATTTCTGAATTCATCGCCATGCTTGGCGTTGACGATCAGACTGCGTACGTGGACACCGAAGGCATAGAGCACCACGTCCACCCCAGCACTCTTCGAAGGCTGGAAAGGCTCGCCGACTATCTGAGGGAGAATCCTCAGACCCTGAGGGCTATCCAGAAATTCATTGAGGAGAAATAGGCAGCATCCTCACGCTTCACAATGATTACTTGAGGACAGACGTGAGTATTCGATGGGTCAGCCCCCACACGACGTAGTCCCCTGCTAGGAACGAGGGCATCTCGATGTTCCTCCCATCGTAGTTGAACTTGTAGGTCGACTTCCCGTTTGGGCTCAAGAAGTCCTCTAGGATTACCCAGCGGTAAGAGGCCACTTCATCGTTGGGCTTAACCTCCACCACCTGTTTCAGGACAAAGACGGTAGGGACTACGTCCATCGTCCCGGTGTGCGTTGTCATTGTGTCCGCATAGCCCAAGAATTCCGCCGCTTTTTCAAGATCGACGCCGACCTCTTCCATGGTCTCCCTAACAGCGGTTTCTCTCGCTGTGCTGTCCCCCGGCTGCATCTTCCCGCCAGGGAACGCGATCTGCCCTGACCATGGGTCGCCTGCGCGTTCTGCTCGTTTGATGAGCAACACGCTCGTGGACTCGCTACTTCGAAGTATGATGGAGACCGCCGCGAATCTCAGGCCCTTTGATTTCGGCTCCTGGGTGGTAAGGTTTTTCGCGACCCTGCTGATTATTTCGCTCTTCAAGTCGTGATATTGCGATGGGCCCCCAATTTTAAATACGCATCGCGAAGCGCAGAAGGAGAAGATAACATGGAAACATCAAATGAAAAGGTTCACGCTGAGTCCCTGGTGACCCTGACCGAGGCAAACTTCGACCAACTTACTTCAGGGGGGAAGCCCGCTCTAGTCGATTTCTGGGCTGTCTGGTGCGGCCCCTGTCGCATAATGGACCCTGTGCTCGAGAAGCTCGCTGCAAAGTACTCTGACCGAATACTTTTCGGTAAAGTCAACGTCGATGAGGAAATGAACATCTCCTCCCGCTACCAGGTCTTCTCAATCCCAACCTTCATGATTTTCAAGAACGGCCAACCGATGGACGCCGTCATCGGGGCCGTGGGCGAGGCTTCGCTCGAGCGCCTGTTGAAGGGCGCCCTCGACGGTGGCTCTGCCTAATCACTAGGTCACACGAGTTCCGTCAGTCAGGAAGATATCGGCATCCTCGAGGCTCACCGATCTGGATGAGAGCACTGGTCCGAACTCGAAAGACTTGCTCCTGTTGATTGGCTGGCCGCCGACGAGCCTGTTGAAGGGCGGCATTACGACGAGCTTCCCTCTCCCCTTCGCCTTCGACTTGTAGCCCGCCCCCTCCATCAGCTCTGCGACATCATAGCTCGCCGTCACCCACACTGCCTCCCTCGACCTCGAGCCGAAGGCATCTCTCATCTCGTAGGTGAAATGAGAATGGCCAATTACAAGATTCTTGGTCGAAATGGCCTCCTCAGAGGGCCATGCGTGGCCGTGAGAAACCCCAACCCTCCCCCTGCCGCTGCCCAGCACCGTCCCGTGGGACTGATGGAGGACGATTCGAGGCGGAAGTACGGTCTTGATGCTCCCGTCGTGGTTCCCAGGGACGACTTCTACGGCCTCGAAAAGGTCTAGCATGGTGTCGAAGAACCATGGCACGACTCCCCAGTCGATATCCTCCACTTTGCCGACAGTGTGCTTGACGTCCCCCAAAACTGCGAGCCTCTTCGTTGAGTATTTCTCCGCGATGTTTCTTACCCTCTCCACCATCCTGACCGAATATGCGGGAAGGCGGAACCCCTTCTTCGCAAGCTCCTTTTCCAAACCTAGGTGCAGGTCTGAGATCAGCAGGGTGTTCTCCCCCGAACTGGAGAAGATGAGAGCTGCGTCGCCGGGAACTATCTTCAGCAAGCTACGCGATCAGCGGAAATACCTGGCTGCCCACGAAGCTCTTGAACTCCGAAAGTTCCATCTTGCTGAACCCAGTCAGAATGCAATTCCTGGTAAGCCCGAATACATAGCCGTAAGCCTTGCTCGTGAAGACGATGTACCACAGCTTCCCATGCGTCAGGTAGTCGCTATACAGACTTGTGTTTCCCAATTCAGCACCGTAGAGCGACAGCTTGTTTATGTTCGGCAGGTCAACGTCGGAATAGAAGATGACCTTCGTATCGCCAAAGTTCGCTTCGTGGAACTTCCTGAGAGTCTCTGGTTCGATTCGTGCCTCTACGACCTGGCCCAGGCTCATGAACACGGCCTTGCTCATCTCGTTGGCGATGTTGTTGGCCCTATTCTTCTTGTCGTAGACTGTCAGGAACATCCTCTCCTTGTGCATGTTGAAGGAGAAGGGGGCTTCAAACGTCCTGGGCACCGGCACCGCGTTCCCTCGATGCGGTACGACGAAGACCGTGTCGAAGGAGAACTTCCCCTCCAGCAGGCCCTTGCCCGCATTCAAGTCCGTTATTTCTGAGATGAGCTTGAACTCCTTGTCCTCCACGCTGGTCTCTGTCTCTATCCTGAACGCCTTCAGTTTCTCGGCAAGGGTGTCCATGTCGTAGTTCTCCCTTACGAGGAACACCTTCCCCGCTAATACCAAACTGATTCGCCCCGAGGTCTCCTGTTTATTGGCTTTCAGCTGCCCCAGAACTGCCTGGTGGTGACGAAACGGATCTTGGCCTCCAACAGGTCCCGGTAGAATGCCTCTTCGTCGTCTCGCAACTCGGCCAGAATCCTCGACGCTGTCTGAGGGCCGATTCCATAAACAGTCTGGGCCACAACCGCCTTCTTCCCATACGAGAGGACCAGGTCAGCAGACCTTCTGGCCCTCGAGAGTTCAGCCCGTTCCTCATCGGTGAGCTGTGTCTTCTCCTCCCGCTTCTTCATGAGGTCTGAAAGTTTCGCTGTCCCCCAATAGCATGGCACGAGTAGTCCCGAACTACAAACTATGCACTTTGGTTCTTCAGGCAGGTCACCGACCGTTGACACTCCCTGCTCTGCTCCGCACTTCGCACACAGGAGGCTGATTTCGGTCCCGAAGATGCTTGCCTTCATCCTCTGGTAGGATGATTTGCCGAGCGAGTCCGGGGCGACGGCCTCGGGGACCTCTAGGTACCGGTACAGCAGGTTGTAGGCTATGGGTGTTGGCCGGTCCCCTGCCTGGAAAGTCTCCACCGAAATCCCTCCCTTGGCCACGGCGACCAGGACCTCCTTCCCCCTCTGCATGTCGATGAGGTCCCTACCAGTCTCCTGAAGCGCTTCCTCGAAGATAGGGGTCTTCTCGAACCTTGTTGGGAGTGAGCACAGGTTCGGGTGAGCGATGAGTTTCCCACGCTTCAAGGCACCGAACCTCTCGGCTACGTATTTTACCCGGGCAGGGAAAGGAAAGTTGCGCTGCGCGGCCACCGCGTAGGTCCTCTCAAGCTCTTCAGGAGTCAGACCCATCAATTCCTTTGCCATCGCCTTAAGGTCCAGCTCCTCCGTGTCCGCGGTGAGCTCCATGAGCAGTCTGTATCCGTCGAGCCACCATACCCTGACGAGCCCCCTCCTCGACAGGATTTCTTCGAACACGTATGCGAAGGCCCGGTTGACGGATTCGCCAAAACAAAGATGAACTATGAGGTACTTCCCAAACCCCTCGAAAAGGACGAGCTTGTCCGAGGGAACCGGCGCTCCCATCTTCTTGTGCTCCGCGATCTGGTCTATTACGAGTGCCCGCGCTGCCGAATCGGCGGGAATTCTCTTGGCCACAACTTCGATAGATTGGTCTCCCCTATCGAGAGCCTCGGAGATCTCCCTCCTCAGTCGTCCTGACCCGGTCGCCAAGTCGTAGGGTATCGGCAGCATTTCCCCATCCCAACCTGGAACGGCGGCCAGCGGGTCTTCCACCGGGGTGACGTAGATTTTCCTGTCTTGGGCGATTTGCTCCACCTGCCACACCTTCCCCTTGCAAATGAAATGCACTCCCACCTTCGTCCTGAGCAGTACGAACTCTTCTCCAAGAATTCCCACCGTCTGGTTGGTCGACACATCGACTACTAGATACCTTGTCTCGTCGGGAATCATTGACAGGTTCTCGTAGTAGTAGTCCCTCGTGAGCCTCGTTCTTGACAGCGTCTTCCCGTCGAAATGGATCTTCCTGAGTTCCGAAAGGTAGCTGACAGTCCGGAGCAAGGCATCCTCCGAGAGTTCCATGAAAGGTGCGGCCTTTCTCACCTCAACAAGCAATCTATCCGAGTCGATTGTCTCGAAGTCCATCAGGTAGCCGGCGACCTGGTGGGCTAGGACATCGAGAGAATTGAAGTAGGGCCTTGTGGGCTCGATTCTCCCCTCAGATGCCGAGAGTATGCTGGCCGCGGATTCCAGTATGTCGTCAGCCGAGACCGTCATCAGCACTCCCTTCGACACCTTCCCAAGACGGTGTCCGCTCCTCCCAACTCTCTGCACCAAACTCGTCACCTGCCGTGGTGACATGTATTGGACGACAAGGTCCACGGACCCGATATCGATTCCAAGCTCCAGGGTGCTCGTACATACCATCGCCTTCAGTTGTCCGTCCTTGAACGCCTGCTCCACCCGTTCCCTTTCCTCTCTGGGGAGGGAGCCGTGGTGAACGCCCACATCCTTCCTCAGCCTCGCCAGCTTCTCTCCAAGCATCTCGGCGACAGTCCTGCTGTTCACGAAAATTAGAGTGGATGTGTGGCTCTCGATTAACTCATTCATCCTGGAGAGGCGGGCCGCAAGGTCCGGTGCAGCGTAGGTCGCCTTTGCCGCTGACTGGTTCGAAGGCTCTGGGACCGGGTATTCAATTGCATAGGTGAACTCCTTCGGCGCCTCCGCCTTCACTATCGTTCTCCTACCTGCGCCGAAAAGGAACTTTGCCGCGACCTCCGGGGTCCCCACCGTGGCCGATAGGGCAACGAGCTGGAAGCGTGGGGCCACTTTCCTCAGCCTCTGGAGCCCAAGTGTGAGCTGGACTCCCCTCTTGCTTTCCACGAGGTTGTGCAGTTCGTCTACAACTACTGCCTTCACGTGAGACAGGTTCTCTCTCATCCTTCTTCCTGGGAGCACCGCCTGAAGCGTCTCCGGGGTGGTAACCAGCACATCAGGTGGGTGAGCGGACTGCCTTGCCCTCTGTGCCTGCGGCGTGTCACCGTGCCTTATGTCGACCGTCAGACCCAGCTTGGCGCACCAGACTTGCAGACGCTTGAACATGTCCCTGTTCAGGGCCCGCATCGGGGTGATGTAGAGGAAGGAGATCCCTTCCCCATGACCCTCGGTCACCAGCCTGCTGAGCAAAGGAAGCAGCGCTGCCTCGGTCTTGCCCGAGCCGGTGGGAGCCACCACCAGAACGTCCTCCCCCCTGGCAATCAGCGGCCAAGCCTGGACCTGTGGGGGGGTCGGTTCCTCGATTCCTGTCTCGGCGAGGAGACCCCTGACTGCAGGAGCCAGCACTTCGAAGGAGCCTGAAGCCAAACCTAGGGCGAACTTCATTCCACCGATTTAAGCCCTTGGAGGAGAGGGGAGGGCGAAAGTGTTTCGGGGGCTTTCGGGGAGCAATATCTAAATGCGCCCCGAGTCTGCGCTGGCAAGAATCTTGTCGAGGAGTACCGAAGAGGTCTCAAAGGAGAGGCCTTCGCATCTAACCACAGTCACTGAGATAATCCTAGAGAACTTCATGAGCTACGAATACGCCCGCATCCCTCTCCGGGAAGGCCTCAACCTCATCATCGGGCCAAACGGAGCGGGCAAGTCGTCAGTCCTTTTGGCAATCTCTGTGGCCTTTGGTCAAGCCTACACCGAGCGATCCCGCAAGCTGTCCGACCTGATACGGCGTGGGAAGGACATCGCCCGTGTTTCCCTTGTTTTTGACAACTCAGCCAAAGGTGGCAGGCGTCCGATTCCATACTCAAAGTCCGACACTTTCATGCTCAGCAGGTACTTGAAACGGGACGGCTCTTACTGGTTCGAGGCAGACTACAAGGAAATAGACAAGAGCGAAGTGGTGAGGCTGCTGAGTGAGTTCGGGATAAACCCGGACAACCTACTCATTATCATGCACCAGGGGATGATAGAGGAGCTCGGAGCGGTCACCCCCCAGGAGAGGCTGAGGATGGTAGAAGAAGCAGTCGGGTTCTCGCAGTACAGGCAGAGGATTCTCCTCGCTGAGAAGGAGCTCAACGGCCTTGTCGGGGAAGAGAGTTCCCTCCTACAACTGATTGACAACGCGAACCAAGCACTCGAATACTGGAAGCAGGTCTACGACCGTTACCAGGAAAAGAGGAGGCTGATTGAACATAGGGATCTCCTGACGAAGGAATTGCTCTGGAGCGCCGAAGCGAAGCTCACGAAGTCCCTCCAATCGGCTGAGGAGAAGATAATGTCGAAATCTAGGGCCCTTGAAGACCTGAAGTCGCAGCAGGTCGAGGTTTCTGCGGACGCGGACCAGACGCACCAGACCCTCTTGGACAAGCAAGTAGAGCTAAGGAAGCTGTACTATGCTCTGGTCAGGGCAGAGGCCGAGAGGGCAAAGGACGAATCAGCGCGCGCTGCCTACAAGTCGATCAAGGATGACCTCGCTGGGCTTTCGAATACCATCGATGAGGTTCTCAGTTCAAGCACTGACAAGAACGTGAAGAGACTCAAGGAGCTCGCGTCCTACATCGGAGGAAAAGGAGCCACAGCAGAAGAAGATGCCCTGAGGCGGAAATCCGAACTCGACAGGGAGGTTTCGTCTCTGCAGCCAGAGATAAGCAGGACCGAGGAATTGATCAAACGAACCATGGACAGCCACATTTCGTTCAAGGTGAAATTCGAGGTCCTGGCCTACAGAATTAGAACGACGGAGTCGGACCTCCACGAACTCGAAAGGAGCGCCCGGGAATACAGGTCAGAACTCGAGAAGATAGCTCCCGAGCTTGAGAAGGCGGGGCAAAGAATGGAGACTGTGCGTCAACCGTACGAAGTCTCCGAAGAGCTCAAGCTCGTATCTGCCCATATCCAGAAGATGCAGGACGTCCCGGACGACGCCGAGAAGATCTACAACGACTACTCGGGCAACATCGAGGAGCTCAAGGTCAAGTTAGCCCAGCTCCAGGATAACAAGAAGTCCATGCTGTCAGAACTTGATTCTAGGAAGGACGTGTGGAAGAAGGCAATGGAAGACCTTGTGGAGTCGATAGATCCACCATATCAGGCCGTCCTTTCGGCTGCTGATGCGAGCGGGTTCGTCAAACTCGAGCAGGGCGCTAACATCGAGGATGCAGGACTGGACCTTTACGTCGGCTTTCTAGGTGGCGCCCCCGCGACCCTCGACCCCTTCACCCAGAGCGGTGGGGAGCGCTCAGTCGCGCTCATGGCATTCATACTTTCGTTGCAAGCACGGATTGTCTCTCCGCTAAGGGCCATGGACGAGTTCGACATCCACATGGACCCTAAGAACAGGGAGGCCATGTTCAAGATGATACTTTCTCAGATGAAGCAAAGGGAGGCGTCGCAGTATTTGGTAATCACACCTTCCATCCTGACTGTGTTCGACAGGAGCGCACACGTGATTACAGTCCAGGCCGTCCATGGTTCGTCCGAGATCAAGGAGTTCAAGTAGGATGGAACAGGAGAAACTACAGGAGATACTCAGGGTCATCGAGCTATGCAGGGACGTGGAGTCTAGCAGCGCGAACCCCTTCGACGTCGACATCAAGGAGAAGATCGCGATCCTCAAGCAGCGCCTGCCCGAGTGGAAGTTCCTAGACGAGCTACTTGTCGACTCGGAGGCAATGCTGGAGCTCGCTCAGATTGTCAAGCTCCAGGACGAGTGGCTAAAGCACAGGGCATCCTCCCTCTACATCGACCCACTTCTCATCCAACTCAAAGTGAAGCTGCTTTCGAAGGAGAGCCTCTCTGAGGCATTCATCAAGAGTTGGCATCCAGTAGCCCAGGTCGACCAGATTTCTCCCCGGGGGCTAGAGAAGGCTTTCGTCTATTGGCGTGACCTCACCCCAATGTCCGAGCGCTTCAAAGCCCAGTTCGGCACGTACGGCACCAGGCCAGGCTCGGTGGACTACTCCGAGCTCATCAGCCTTGGCATATTCACATCGGAGCAGTTCGAGGAAACCCTCTCCGAGCTCTACGAGGAGCTGTTGCAGAAGTCGAACGGCGAATGGGTGGACTATCGGCAATTCTTAGGAGACAAGAGCTTCGAGGACAAAGTGAAGAGGGCATACCTACTTGCCTTTCTGATTAGCGAGGGAAGGGCCCTCCTGAAGACGGAACCCCTCAGCGGTAAGATTTGGACTATGGCAGTGACAGAAAAAGCAAAGGGCGCTCCAAAATCCGTCGCCATCTCGATCACGGGTGAAAGCTGACGGAGTCTGAATCGGCCGACCGGGCCTTGCTCGAGAGGAAGGTCAGGAAGGCCTTCCAAGTCCTGGTCCTGCAGAGAGGACGGAACCCAGGCGTCAAGGGCTGGGAGATGAAGCGCTCCCTGGGTCGTGAGTTCAGGAAGATATTGGAGGTACTCTCCGAGGATGTGGCCTCCATGGGGCTCGAGGTTTTCGAGGTGAAGGGGGTCGACGGTTCGGACGACTCCTCCCGCTTCCTACTTAGGTTCAAGGAGCCTCCTACCGTCAGCGAAGCCGAGACTTCAGGGATCAGAATCGACGACCTTGCGGTCTTGGCAGCAACAATCGCCTTCATCAACTCCAAGCAGGCGCGTGTGGCACGGCGGGAGGTCGAGCAATTCCTCAGAGAGAAGTTCCCAAGATGGCGCGTCGACTACTCTCTCGATAGGTACGTCAAGAGGGGATACCTGGAACTGGACGAACGGTCTATGCTGCACATTGGCTGGAGGACGCACGCGGAAGTGGACGAGAAGACACTGATGACCATGATCCTCTCGAGATCTCAGGAAGCAGCGAAGAAGTAGCGTCTCCGGAGAGCCTCTCTTTCCCCCTCGATTATCAGTTCAACCAGGTCTATCCCTTCCTTCCTCATCTTGGCGGCAAGCGCCGTCGCATCAGCCAACCTGATCCCTCTTCCCGCTAATAACATGTCCGCGGCGTGGCCATACTCCTTTCTGAGTTCTGCAGACTTCTTCAGGGCCTCCACGAGCTTCAGCTTGCTCCCCCGAATATCTGTCCTGCTCCTTGCCTTCATCGCCAAGGAGAATACATTCTCGTACGAGTCCGTCGAAAGCCCGAGAGCGACTTTCCCGCAGATGGGGCAGTTCTCGAGACCCTCCAGGTCAGCCACCTTCCGCAATTCGAGAAAGTTCCAGCAGTTCGTGCACACAGCCACCAGGAACGTCTCGTTGATTCTCGCCCTTGTCGACTGCTTCAGGAGTGCCCTCAGCCTTTCGGGGGAGACTATCTCTCCTCTCCTGCTTATCTCCTCCACCCCTATCCTAGCGATTGGGGTCAGGCCATCGTACTCGATTAGCTTGATTTCGATTGCCCCGGCCGCAATCTTCTCCACAACATCAGCGGCCCCCGGCAGGTCAAAGTCATCGTGGAAAATCATGCTCATGGCCTCCTTGAACACGGGGGTCTCCCTCAGGGCTTCGATTATTCCCGAGATGGACACGCTGGCGTAGTCCGCGTCTTTGGCGATGGCCCCACACTTCTTTCCCGCGTGGATCAGGCGACGTTTGAAAATCCCGCTCCTTTCCACTGCTTTCACCGTGGCGTCCTTGAGGTCGAGCTTGGGGAGCTCTTCGATCACCTCCATAACGGCGGCAGGAGAAACGTCGGCCTCGATGACGATGCGATACGGGTCCTGGTGGACAGCCACGGACTGGCCGATCCGCTCAGAAATCAGGTGTCCAATCACCCTGGCAAGCAACCTGTTCACCCTGTGCCCCAGGGCCGCTTGTATCACGAGGTACCTGTCCCACCTTTCGATGGTGACCAGCCTCTCCGACGGGATGGGGAGTTTCGCCGCATGTTGTTCCGCCACCTCCTTCAAGGACTCCAGCAACGCTTCCCTTGGAACCGGATAGGTCCTGCACAGTTCATCGACATAGCTCTCCTCGGTCCCTTTCTCTATCTCCTCCGCGTACCTCCTTCGGACGGCCCCGACCTCGGCCGCCACCTCTCTCGGGACTGGAATCTCGTCTCCGACCCAGTTGGGGACGGACCCGGTCGGGTCCTCTTCCGCCTTGACGTAGACCTTGTTTCCGTAGATCTGCTCGATCTTCCAGCAGCGCCCGGCCTCAATGAACTTCACCCCGACTTCTCCGTACTCGGAAACAAAAGCCTCGTCCAGAGTCCCGACGAAGTTGTCACCTTCGATGACGAGGTACTGCTTCTCGTCTGGGATCATCGACAGGTTCTCGAAGTAGTACGAGAAGAGAGGCTTGACGTCCCTTGCCCTGAAGACTTTCCCGTCAGATTCGCTGTAGTAAGCTAGCCTCGGATACCTTTCCCTCATGTAGGTCAGGACTTCCTTCAGCTTCGAACCGTCCAATTCAGCGTAGGCGTAGCTCCTCTTTAGCAGGGCTAGGATATCGTCGAAGTTCCAGCTACTCTGTTCGATAAGGAGGCCTGCCACCTGGTGGATTGCGACATCGTAGGGGGCGAAGACGGGTTCAAGGGGTTCAAGCTCTCCCATCACGGACTTCCTACAAAGTACAGCTGCCTCGAGGGTGTCATCGGAATCCTGAGTTATCACAAGCCCGTTCGAGACCTCTCCAACCCTGTGGCCGCTTCGTCCTACCCTCTGGATCAGACGGGTCACTTGCCTGGGAGAATTGTACTGGATGACGAAATCCAGGAAGCCTATGTCTATTCCGAGCTCCAGGCTGCTGGTGCAGATCACCCCATGGAGCTTCCCATCCTTCAGATTCCTTTCCACCGCCTCCCTGGTCGCCTTCGATAACGAACTGTGGTGCACCCCTATGGGGAAGTTGGGGTCCCAGACCCTGAACCTGCTGGACAGTGCCTCCGCTTCGGTTCGCGTGTTTGTGAATATCAGCACCGATCTGTACTTCTCGACAACCTCCCTGATTGTCCTGAGCCTAGCTGCTACTTCGGGGTAGGAGTAGATGGCATCTGCAAGAACCTTGTCATCCCCCGTCGCCCTCGGTGCAACAACCTTGAGCGAGAGGCTCTTCTCCACCGGCACCCTGACCACCTCGCAAGTCCGCCCCTGCCCCACCAGGAACTGGGCCACTCTCTCCGGCGACCCGACCGTTGCAGAGAGGCCGACAATCTGAAACTCCTTCTCGGCAACGTCTCTGAGCCTCTCCAGCCCGACGCTGAGCTGGCTCCCTCTCTTGTCCTCGGAGAGTTCGTGCACCTCGTCCACCACCACCCATCTCAGCTTCGCAAGGTTCTGCCTGATTCTCCTCCCGACAAGGAGGATCTGGAGGGTCTCGGGGGTGGTAATCAGTATGTCCGGGGGAGCAAAGCTCATGTTGGTCCTCTCCGCCTGCGAGCTGTCGCCGTGCCTTACCCCCAACCTGATGTCGAAGCGCTTGCACCACCATTGCATCCTGTCAAGCATGTCCCTGTTCAGGGCCCGGAGAGGGGTGATGTAGAGGAGCTTCGTCCCTTTCTCCCTCGGCTCCCCCTCCCT
>DATGVR010000037.1:0-2528 GCA_035300255.1 Nitrososphaerales archaeon | reverse complement strand
GGCGCTCACCGTGCTAGGCTGACCGATGGCATAAGTGTCCAGCAGGTACACTCGGTCCGATATCTTGGTGGTGTACAATCGAGGACACCTAGTCTGGGCCCTTGGGGCTTCCGAACTCGAAGGCGAGCATCGCGAGCGAAGCCGTCCCGAATTTCAGTACGTCCTCATCCACCTTGAACTTCGAGCTGTGGTTCGGGTGGATGCATCCCTTGGCAGGATTGTCAGTACCCAGGAAATAGAACGTCCCCGGCGCCTTTTGCAAGAACCGGGAGAAGTCCTCTCCTCCGAGCAACGCATCCATCCTCTTGACTTTGACTCCTCGAATCCTCTTCAACACTCTCATCGCCTGCTCGGTTGCCTTCGGGTCGTTCACTGTCACGGGATAGGCCTCCTTTTCGAAAGCAATCTCCGCGGCAGCGCCAAACGACCTGCAGACCCCCTTTACCACTTCCTCCACCTTTTTCTTGGCCACCCTCCTTGTTTCCTCGTCGAGAGTCCTGATCGTACCATCAAGCACTGCTTCGTCGGGGATGATGTTTTCTTTGGTCCCCGAGTGGAATGCGCCCACCGAGATGACAAACGGGCGAACTGGGTTAATCATTCTGGACGACACTCCCTGCAGAGCAAGAATCACGTGAGCGGCCACATAAATCGGGTCCACGGTTTCGTGGGGTGCCGATCCGTGACCTCCTCGGCCGATTATCTTCACCTTGAATGTGTCAGGCGCCGCGGCTATGGCGCCTTCCCTGAACCCGATTTCACCAGACTTCCTCCCGCTGTCGATGTGCAGACCGAACACGTAATCCACCTTTGGGTCATTCATCACTCCGTCCTGGATCATGGGCATCGCACCTCCCCTTCCGCCGTGTTCCTCGGCAGGCTGAAACAGGAACTTGACCGTCCCGTAAAGCTCGCCTCTGTGCTCAGCGAGTATCCGGGCAGCACCCAAGAGCATTGCAACATGGGTGTCGTGGCCGCACGCATGCATCACTCCATTGTTCTTGGACCTGAAATCTACGTCAGACATCTCCTGGACAGGGAGCCCGTCCATGTCCGCCCTTAGAGCCACGACCCGCCCCTTCTTCGAACCCTTCAGCGTCCCGAGGACCCCTGTCCCTCCGACCTTCGTCTTCACATCTATGCCCAGCGACTCCAGCCTCTCTGCGACGAGCTTGGCCGTCGCTACTTCATGGTACGCAAGCTCCGGATGTTGGTGGACGGTCCGCCTCGTCTTGATAATCTCAGGCTCGATGCGCGTAGCTTCGGCTAGGAAGTCCATACCGGCCGCCACAGGGGACGTTCATAAAAAGCTCTCAACTTCGAGGCCACGGCGATGAAGAAGGGAACGCAGGTCGTGGTAGGCATAGACCTCGCAGGGAGTGAGAAGAGGAACACAGGCTTCTGCCTGATGGACAGCAGAATGAGTTGCAGGACGGACGTGCTGCACACCGACGACGAGATCCTCGGGCACACACTTGCGGCCGAACCTTCCGTGGTCAGCATTGACGCTCCCCTCTTCCTTCCGAAGGGGAGGAAGAGCATCGAAGACAGGGGCCCCCCACACTTCAGGGAGTGCGACAAGGAGCTTCTTAGGATGCACATCAGGTTCTTCCCCATTTCTCTCGGTCCAATGCGCATGCTTACGACTCGCGGAATGAGACTTCGGGCGGTCTTCGAAAGCCAGGGCCTCGAAGTCATTGAAAGTTTCCCAGGCGCGATTCAGGACATGCTACACATGCCGCGAAAGCAAGCCGGACTCCCACTCTTGGCGAGGGCACTGATCGAATACGGAGTCACCCTTGGAAAGCCAGAGGGAGAATTGAACGGAGACGAGCTTGACGCCGTGACCTCAGCCCTTGTCGGTCTTCTCTACAGGAAGGGAAAGTACCGCGCAATCGGAGACCCCACGGAGGGACTGATGATACTTCCCGGAACAGCGGGAGAAGGCTCACACTTTTAGCATGATAATGACGTGCGGCACCCGTTGGCGCTTTCAAACGCCTCAAAGGCGGGCGTTGCCATCTTCGCGGGCGCAGCCCAATACAGTATTGGTCTGATTCTGGCCGAAATCTACTATCCTAACTACAATGTATCCACGAACGCTGTCAGCGACCTTGGAGCCACTTGTACGACCTCCGGGTGCGTAATCAACCAGCCTTCCTCAACCATCTTCAACTCCTCCGTCGTACTCCTAGGTCTCCTTGTCCTGGTCGGAGCTTACTTCCTCCAGAGAGCCTTCCATTGGAAGCCTGCCGCGGCAATGATTGCGCTCGCAGGAATCGGCGCGGTGGGTGTTGGCCTCTTTCCCGAAACCACGGGGGTTTGGCACGGCCTCTTCTCGCTCATCGTCTTCCTTTTCGCCGGCCTCTCAGCCGTTGTCACCGCAAGATTCCAGAAGAAGCCCATGTCATACTTCTCCATGATCCTGGGATTCGCGACGCTTGTCGCCCTCGTACTGTACGTAGGTGGGAATCATCTAGGATTGGGATCAGGCGGGATGGAAAGAATGGTGGTCTACCCCGTCCTCG